>CAIVHU010000121.1 GCA_903905735.1 uncultured beta proteobacterium | reverse complement strand
CGGCGCATGACAAGGCCCTGGGCCTCTTGCTAGCCGACTTGACTGACCAAACGTTCTGTCACCCGGAAACCGGAGCCAAAATGATCTTTCGCTTGGTCTGATGTGCCGTTGACGGTTCCTTGCGGATCAGGAAATTTGAAGGGACAAGAAGCTATTTCTTATATAGCAATCGGTCCGATGTTGGAAGCCGCGACCGCTCGCTCAGTGCCCCAGAATCTTCGACAAGAAGTCTTTGCTGCGCTCGCTTTGCGGGTTGTTGAAGAAGTCATGCGGGTTGTTCTGCTCGACGATCTGGCCCTGATCCATGAAGATCACCCGGTCAGCCACGGCCTTGGCAAAACCCATTTCATGCGTGACGCACAGCATGGTGATGCCTTCGCTGGCCATGGCGATCATCACGTCCAGCACTTCCTTGATCATCTCGGGGTCGAGTGCGCTGGTGGGCTCGTCAAACAGCATGATCTTGGGTTTGAGGCACAAGGCGCGCGCAATCGCCACGCGTTGCTGCTGGCCGCCCGAAAGTTGCAGCGGGTATTTGCCCGCCTGCTCGGCAATGCGCACCCGCTTGAGCTGGATCATGGCCTTTTCTTCGGCCTCTTTCTTGGGCATCTTGCCGACCCACATGGGTGAGAGCGTCAGGTTTTCCAGCACGGTCAGGTGCGGGAACAGGTTGAACTGCTGGAACACCATGCCCACCTCTTTGCGCACCTGATCGATGGCTTTCACGTCGTCAGTCAGTTCCACGCCGTCCACGATCAGGTGGCCTTGCTGGTGCTCTTCGAGGCGGTTGATGCAGCGGATCAGCGTTGATTTGCCCGAACCCGATGGCCCGCAGATGACGATGCGCTCGCCCTTGGCCACTGTGAGATCAATGTCCCGCAGCACATGAAAATTGTTGCCGTACCACTTGTTGACTTTGTCGAAGGTGATGATGGGAGTGCTTTTTGTGTCAGCCATGATGATGCTCTACGTGATGTGGGTGCGATTAGCGAAGCTTGCTCTTGTTGACCTGCTTCTCGATCCAGTGGCTATAGCGTGACATCGAAAAGCAGAAGATAAAGTAGATCATCGCGATGAAGAGGTAGCCCTCAATGATGAAAGGTCGCCAGTTGGCATCCGAGTTCACGCCCAGCTTCAGCGCGCCGGTCAGCTCATACAGACTCACGATGGTCACCAGAGAGGTGTCCTTGAAGGTGGAGATGAAGTTGTTCATGATGCCAGGCACCACCATGGCCAGTGCCTGTGGCAGCACAATCATCCGCTGCGTCTGCCAATATGACAGGCCCAGCGTGGCCGCCGCTTCAACCTGACCTTTGGGAATGGCTTGCAAGCCACCGCGTATCACCTCGGCCATGTAGGCCGCAGCAAACAGTGTGATGCCGACGAGAACGCGTATCAGCACGTCGATGTTGGTGCCCGGCGGCATGAACAGCGGGAACATGAACGAGGCCATGAACAGCACCGAGATCAGGGGCACACCCCGGATCAGCTCCACATAAATGGTGCAAAACGTGCGAATGGCTGGCAGGTTGGATCGCCGCCCCAGGGCCACGACCAGGGCAATCGGGAAGCACAACACCAGTGAAACGGACGACAACAAAATCGTCAGTGGCAAACCGCCCCAGCGGTCTGTCTCGACCTTTTCCATGCCCAAAACGTTGCCATACATCAGCATGAAGAAGAGCGAGAACACCACCACCCACAGTATCGGCAACCAGGCTTTCCAGAAAGCACGCATGCAACTCAGCACCAGCAGGCCGGTCAGCAAGATGGTGGCGATCAGCGGTCGCCATTGCTCTTCATACGGGTAGCGGCCAAAAATGATGATGCGGTATTTTTCGGCAATCAGGCCCCAGCAAGCTCCCGCTGGATTAACGTGGCAGGCGTTGTAATTTGGAATCCAGGTGGCCTTGAATACCGCCCAACTCAATATCTGGGGAATAAACCAAAGCAGCAAGCCGCCGATGATCACGGTGGACAGGCTGGTTTTCCAGTCGGAAAGCAGGTTGGTCTTGACCCAGGCTACCGGGCCTTCGGTGTTGATGGGTGCCGGACGGGCGGCAATCGGCTGGAACAGGGTGGTTGAAGTCATGGCGTGTGTTCCTGCTCAACGCTCTTTGATGGCGGAACGCTTGTTGTACCAGCCCATCAGCAGCGAGGTTCCCAGCGAGGTGGTCAGGTAAACCAGCATCACGAGCGAGATGCACTCCACCGCGCGCCCGGTCTGGTTCAACGTTGTATTGGCGATGGAGACCACGTCCGGGTAGCCAATGGCCACGGCTAAAGATGAATTCTTCGTCAGGTTCAGGTACTGGTTGGTCAACGGCGGAATGATCACCCGCAGCGCCTGCGGCAGCATCACCAGGCTCATCTCCTGCTGCCGGTTCAGGCCCAGCGCGGATGCTGCCTCACCTTGTCCACCCGGCACAGAAGCGATGCCACCGCGCACCACCTCGGCAATGAATGACGATGTGTACAGCGTCAGTCCAATGAGCACCGCCAGAAACTCGGGCGTCAGTGCGCCACCGTTTTCAATGGAAAAATCGCCTTTGACGGGCCGGTTCAGTGCCGTCGGCGCACCGCCCAGTGCCCAGCCCAGCAGGCTGCAGGCGACGACGATGACCACGGGTACCCAGAACATGCTGCGCGGTTTGCCGGTGGCTTCAAATTGCCTGATCGCCCAGCGCCGGTACACCCAGGCACCCAAGACACCGATCAGTACCCCGATGGCGGCCCAAAACTGCCCGGCGGCCCACACGGGGATGGGGAAGTTCAATCCGCCTTTGCTCAGAAAGAACGAGCCCACCTGCCAGGCATTTGCCGAGTCCGGCAGCACCTCGGTCAGCACCACGTACCAGAGCAACAACTGCAGCAGCACTGGAATATTGCGGAAGGCTTCAACATAGGTCAAACACAGCCCTCGCACCAACGCATTGCGCGAAAAACGGCCAATACCCAGCAAGGTACCCAGAATGGTCGATAAAACGATGCCCACAATGGCGACGCGCAAGGTGTTGCTGATGCCAACGAGAAACGCTTGCCAGTAAGGCTGCTCCGAGTCAAATGGGTAGAGGCTCTCGCCAATGGCAAATCCGGCAGGCTGCTTCAAGAAGTCAAAGCCGCTCTGAATGCCGCGCACCCGCATATTGACGAGTGTGTTGTGCGCCAGAAACCAGACCGCTGCGGCGATGATGCCAATGGCCAGAACCTGGTAGATCAGACCACGAAACGCCTGGCTGCGCCAGGACCATTTGTTCTTCTTCGGTGGGGGTGTATCTGCGGTCATTGTGCTTCTCGCCCTGAAGGCGGTTTATGGGGAAACACGCTTAGCATTCTGCAATGCTAAAAAAGAAGCGCCGCTGGTATCGCATGAGCGACAGCAGGCGGCGCTACCGGATGCATGAATCCGTTTAACGGATGGGCATGGCGTACATCAGGCCGCCTTTGTTCCACTGATTATTCACGCCACGGGGCAGGCCCAGTGGCGATTTGGGACCCACATTGCGCTCAAAAATTTCACCGTAATTGCCGGTGGCCTTGATGGCGCGGGCCATCCATTCCTTGTCCAGACCCAGCAGTTTGCCGGAGTCTTCAGAGGAGCCCAGAATGCGTTTGACGACCGGGTCGGTGCTGGTGGTCTTGAGCGAGTCAACGTTGGCCTGGGTGATGCCGTACTCTTCGGATTCGATCAAACCGTAAATGACCCACTTGACGATGGAGAACCATTCGTCGTCACCGCGGCGCACCATGGGTCCGAGCGGTTCTTTGGAAATCAGCTCAGGCAAGATGACGTGGTCAGCAGGGTTCTTGGCAACTTTGTTGCGGGTGGAGGCCAGACCGGACGCGTCGGTGGTATAGGCGATGCAGCGGCCAGTGAAATAAGCGTTTTCGGTCGCATCGAGCTGTTCAAACACCACGGGTTTGATGTTCAGGCCGTTGGCCTTGGAGAAGTCATTCAGGTTCTTCTCGGTGGTGGTGCCCGATTGCACGCAGACCGTCTGGCCCTTGAGTTGTTTGGCGCTCTTGATTTTGCTCTTGAGGGGAACCATGAAGCCTTGACCGTCATAGTAGGTCACGACGGTTTGCTCCAGGCCGAGTGACGCGTCTCGCGTCAGGGTGAAGGTGGTGTTGCGCGACAGCACGTCGATTTCGCCAGACTGCAGTGCGGTGAAGCGTTGCTGGGCATTTAGCGGCACATATTTGACTTTCTCTGGGTCACCCAGTGTGGCTGCGGCAATGGCGCGGCAAACATCCACATCCAGGCCGGTCCATTTGCCGGTTGAGTCTGCTGCACCAAAACCGGCCAGACCGGTGTTCACGCCGCACACCACCTGGCCGCGGGCTTTGATGGCATCCAGGGTCTTGCCGGCATGAGCGGGCAGGGCGGCCAGGGTGCTGAGAGCGGCTGCAACGACAGCCAGTGACTTGATTGAGCGTATACGCATAATTTTTCGACTCCAAGTTAAAAAAACAGTTGAAAGATGACAGGGCGAATGGACAAATCACCAAGCGATGCACTGTAGCAGTGCGTAGCACGGGTGACATCGGGGTTTACGCTTGGGCATAAGACACTTTCCGCTTCATCAGTTTTGGCTAATACAAGCCATTGACGCAAGAAAGCTAGCAGTAAGCGTGCCATGACCCCGTCAGTATGCGCCAGGCGCCGCTGCGATAGCATGGCAACCTGTCCAAAAAGAGGAAGCGCCCATGTTTGAATCGTTGATCGCAGGCAGCCTGCCCAAACCCGCCTGGCTGGCCGAGACGCAAAAGCTCTGGCCGCAGTGGCACAGCGCCGGGCCCGAGTTGCAGCAAGCCAAGATGGACGCGACCCTGCTGTGGGTCAAACTGCAGGAAGACGCAGGCCTGGACATCATTGGCGACGGCGAGCAGGCGCGCCAGCACTTTGTGCACGGTTTTCTGGAGCAGGTGGAAGGCATCGACTTCGAGCACAAGGTCACCATGGGCATCCGCGATGGCCGCTATGAGGCTCAGGTGCCCCAGGTGGTGGCACCGCTCAAACTCAAGGGCCGGGTGCATGCGGCTGAGGCACAACTGGTGCGCGCTCACACCAAAAAAAAGATGAAATTCACCTTGCCCGGCCCGATGACCATCGTCGATACCGTGGCTGACCGCTTCTACGGCAGCAAGGTCGAGATGGCGATGGCCTTTGCCGACCTGCTCAATCAGGAAGCGCTGGCGCTGCAGGCCGATGGCGTGGACATCATCCAGTTTGACGAACCCGCCTTCAACGTCTATCTGAAAGACGCTGCAACTTGGGGCGTACAAGCCCTGGAGCGTGCCGCGCGCGGCCTGACCTGCACCACCGCAGTGCACATCTGCTACGGCTACGGCATCAAGGCGAACCTGGACTGGAAGGAAACCCTGGGCCAGGAGTGGCGGCAATACGAAGCGATTTTTCCGGCGCTGGCCAAAAGCAGTATCCAGCAGGTGAGCCTGGAGTGTTACCACTCGCACGTGCCGCCGCAACTCATGGCGCTGCTGGATGGCAAGGACGTGATGGTGGGCGTGATCGACGTCGCCAGCGACGTGGTCGAAACCCCCGAACAGGTGGCTGACACCATTGGTCAGGCGCTGCAGTATGTGTCCAAAGCGCGCCTGTTTCCCTGCACCAACTGCGGCATGGCCCCGATGAACCGCGACGTGGCGCTGGCCAAATTGCAGGCGCTGGCAGCCGGTGCGGCGTTGGCCCGCCAGCGGTATCTTTAAATGCCTTTTGGGCCTCAAGCCCTTATAAATAAAGCGCCACCGGCTATGAATTTAATATGACCTTACAAGCTGTGATTCCTGAAAAGGCCGGTCTGAGCACCGAGCGCCTGCAGCGGTTGATGGCCGTGTTGCAACGTGAGGTGGACGACAGACGCCTGCCAGGCGCAGTCGCCGTGGTGGCTCGCCACGGCAAGATGGCGCTGCTGGAAAGTGTCGGCCAGCTCAACCCGGCCACCGGTGAAGCCATGCACAGCGATGCGCGTTTTCGCATCTATTCCATGACCAAGCCGATCATGTCGGTGGCGGCCATGATGCTGGTGGAACAGGGCCGCCTGCTGCTGGCCGACCCGTTGGCCAAACATCTCCCCGAATTTGCCGGGCAAAAAGTGGCGGTCAACGAGGGTGGCACGCTGGAGCTGCACCCGGTGCAACGCGATGCCACCGTGCACGACCTGCTGCGCCACACCGCCGGCATGACCTACGAGTTTCTGGGCAGTGGTCCGGTGCAGCGCCAATACGCGCAATTGCGCCTGGGCTCGCGCGAGCGCAGCCTGGCCGACTTCACCCAACAGCTAGCGGCCCTGCCGCTGATGTACCAGCCAGGTCAGGTGTTTGAATACAGCCGCGCCACCGATGTGCTGGGCCGCGTGGTTGAAGTCATTGCCGGGCAGCCCTTGCAGCAATTCATGCAGGAGCAGATTTTTGATGCGCTGCGTATGCCGAACACCGCGTTCACCGTGCCGCCCGAATTTCACGGCCACATTGCCGAGCCCTTCGCACGCGACCCGGACGGCGGTCTGCAGATGAAGGTGATCGACGTGCGCACCGACGCGGCGCTGGCCTCGGGCGGCGGCGGGCTGATCTCGACCGCGCAGGATTACGCGCGCTTTTTACAGTTCATGTTGAATCGTGGTGAGCTCGACGGCGTGCGTCTGCTGGGCCCGCAAACGATCGATTTCATGACCACCGACCACTTGGGCGACATCCCCATTGCCCCTGGCGGCTCACGCGCGCTGCTGCCTGCGGGGCATGGTTTCGGGCTGGGTTTTGCGGTGCGCAAGCACCTGGGCGTGGCCCCGGTGCCAGGGTCGGTCGGCACCTATTTCTGGGGTGGTCTGGCGGGCACCTCGTTTTTTGTGGACCCGGCGTTGGACATGTTTGCCTGCCTGATGCTGCAGGCCCCGAACCAGCGCGAGTATTACCGCATGCTGTTCCGGGACATGGTGTACGCGGCCGTGATGGATTGAGTTATGTGAAAAATCTGCCTCTAGCTCTTATAAAATAAGGGCGATTAGCTATTAATTTAATAAATAGCAAGGAAAAAGAAGCATATCTTCTGCAACGAATTCAGGATGCCCCCCAGTTTGCTACGGGGCAACATCGGTCACATCAAACCGCATGCGCATGGCCCAGTCGCCCTGCCGGAATCGGCTCTTGTAGAACCTCTCCCGCCTTCAGGCACTCACCGAATAACACCGAGCAATCCGCAGTAAGCACCCCGGTCTGGCGTTGATCAGAAGAAGGCTGAGACCATTAACGCTGCGCTCGGCCGCGCGGTTAACGCTCGTTGGCCTCATCCCGGTTGAAACGCCAGTCGCCAAGCGGCGCGTTCGGGCTCAGCCCGCGCGCTTCAAAGGGAGCCCAAGGCTGTCCAGGACGTGACGCATCTGTCGGTTGACCTTGGTTTTGGCCTTGCGTCTGGCTTTGATTCTGAGTTTGCATCTGCGTCTGGCTTTGTCTTGCCCCGCGCTCGGCATCCAGGTCAGGTTTGACGGATTCCACCGGCTCCACGGTCACCCCCACCGTCAGCACATGGCTGGCACCGCCGTGGATCACGCCACGCATGGGCGACACATCCGAGAAGTCCCGCCCGATCGCCAGCGTCACATAGTCCTCGCCCGGCGACGGCCAACCCGCGCGGTCATTGGTCGGGTCCAGATCAACCCAGCAGGGCTCCGTGGCGGCAGACTCGTCAGATGCCAGCTGCCCTGGCAAATAAACCGAGGCCCAGGCGTGCGACGCGTCGCTGCCACGCAACTTGACCGTGCCCGGTGCAGGCGCGGTCAGCAGGTAGCCACTGACATAACGCGCCGCCAGCCCCATGGAGCGCAGGCAGGCGACGAAGATGTGGGCAAAGTCCTGGCACACGCCCTTGCGCTGCGCCAGCGCCTGCAGCGCCGGGGTGTTGACCTCAGTGCTCAGGCTCTCGTAGGTGAAGTCGCGGTAGATGCGGTGCATCAAATCCAGCGAACTCAGCAGCAGGCTTTGGCCGGGTGGAAAACTGGGCCGGGCATAGCTGGCAAAGTCGTTGTGGTGCGGGGCCATGCTGGAGGCAAAAACGAACTCGTTGGCGGCGTCAAACACCGCGCCCGCGTGGTAGCGAAACCGCTCGCGCACCAGCTCCCAGGCGATCATGTTGTGCGGTAGGGCGCCGGGCTGGGTCAGGACCTCGCTGCTGGCCAACACGCGCAAGCGCCGGTGCGGCACCTGCAATGAGAAAAAATGCCGGGTGTTGCCAAAAACATCGACCGTGTCGCTGGTCTGGGTTGGCTGCGGTGCGATCTCAAGGTGGTGGCTCAGCAACTGCTGGTTGGACGTGTTCAGCGGTGTCAGGTACGCCATGTGCTGCGCCGTTTCCACCGCCGGGCGGTAGTCGTACACCGTCTCATGGGTGATGGCCAGCTTCATAAGGCACCGACGCTGTGGTTGCTCAGGCCCGCATGGGTGAAGTAGGTGGCGCTGATTTCTTCCGAGACTTCGTAGGCCGCGTTGCTGCACTGTTGTAGCACGGAGCGTAGCAACTCGTATTGCGGCACGACCCCTTCCGCTGCACCCGACGCGGCGGGGGTGACCAGATCGGGGGCCCGCTCACACAACTGCGCCAGCCCCCAGGCGTTGGGGTTGGGCACTTTGAGCGACAGGGCGCACAGTTCGTTCGGGTTGCTGCCCGCCAATTTGGCCAGACGGCCGCGCAGGGTGTGCGCCACCCAGGACACCGAGCGTGGGTTGTCGCGGTCAATCACCAGCAAATCGACCAGCGCGGCCATGTCGCGGCTTTGCTGGAACTCGGCGTGAAAGGTGATGGCGTTGTCAAACAGCTCCAGCATGGCATCAAAACCGCTGTCGGTTTCCAGCGTTTTGCAGGTCAGCGCCAGGTTCAATGCTGTGGACAAAAAGCCCAGCCGCTCGATGTGTCGGCCAATGCTCAGCAGCCGCCAGCCGTCATCGCGCGACATGCGATCCGTCTGCGCGCCGGTGATGGCGGCCATGTGGTCGCTGGTGTCTTTGAGGATGTTCAAGGCCTGCTGCACCGGGAAGTCGCCACGCTGGCGGTGCTCGGCAAAGCGGGCAAACAGCATTTCTTCGGCGCGGGTGATGATGCGCCAGTGCTCCTGCGACAGGCGCTCTCGCACGCTGGATGCAGCCATTTTGAGGGCGCGCAGATAAAACCCGACGCTGGTGGCGTGGCGGGTGGTGCCCAGGCTGTCGATCAGGGCGCGCTCGAAGACGCGCGGTGCCTGCAGCGGCGTCGGCACATCTGCCAGCACCAGGGTGTTGGCCACCGCCATCTGGCCCAGCCAGCTCATCAGTGGCACGCTGGACGGGTCTTCGCCGTGCAGGCAATCCAGGGTGAGGCGTGCCAGGCGCAGGGCGTTTTCGGTACGTTCGGTGTAACGACCCAGCCAGAACAGGTTTTCAGCAGCGCGGCTGGTCACCAGGCGCTTGCGCTGCATCAGGCTCTCGGGCGTGAGGTGCGGGTGCAGCAGGGTGGCGTGATCGATCTCGCCGGTGGTCTGGGCCCACACGTCGGCGCTGCTGCCACCGCGCTGCATCGAGGTGATCTCTTGTGAGCTGCCGGCCACGCGGGCCAGCCCGCCGGGCAGCACGCGCCAGCCCTGTGCGCCATCGGACACGGCAAACACCCGTAACGTGACCGAGCGCGGCACCAGGCTACCGCTGGCGTGTCGGCGGTCTTCCTGGCTGATCTGCCAGGTGGGCATTTGCGACAGCGGGGTGTAGGCCTGGACCGTGTGCTCCTCGGGGTGGCGCACGATGCGCCCGGCCCATTCGTTGAGCGCCTGGGGCGTTTGCTTGGCACCCAGCACGGCATCAAAACTGGCGTGGCTGCTGCTGCCCGGGTAGGTGGGTTTGATGGTGCACTCTTGCAGGCGCGCCAGCGCGTCAAACATGGCACCACTCTCGCCGCACCACCAGGTGGGCAGTGCGGGCAGGCACAGCGCCTCATTGAACAGATGGCGCGACAAGGCGGGCAAAAAGCCCAGCAGCGCGGGCGACTCCAGAAACGCCGAGCCCGGCGTGTTGGCCACCAGCACATGGCCCGCGCGAATGGCTTGCAGCAGGCCGGGCACACCCAGGGTGGAGTCGGCGCGCAGCTCCAGCGGGTCCATGTACTCGTCATCGACGCGCTTGAGCAGGCCATGCACTGGCACCAGGCCCTTGAGGGTTTTGAGGTAAAGGTGCTCGTCGCGCACCAGCAGGTCGCTGCCTTCCACCAGGGTCAGGCCCAGGTAGCGCGCCAGGTAGGCGTGCTCGAAATAGGTTTCGTTGTAGGGGCCGGGGGTCAACAGCGCCAGGTGGGCATCCATCCCCATCGGGCTCATGGCGCGCAGACTGTCCATCAGTGCGCGGTAGGTGGCGGCCAGCCGCTGCACCTTCAGGCTTTCAAAGGCGGTGCCGAATTGCGCCGAAATCGCCAGCCGGTTTTCCAGCAGGTAGCCCAGGCCGGAGGGCGCCTGAGTGCGTTGCCCCACCACCCACCAGTTGCCGTCAGGCCCGCGAGCCATGTCAAACGCTGCGATGTGCAAATAGCGCCCGCCCACGGGTTGGATGCCGTGCATGGCGCGCAGGTAGCCGGGGTGACCGTGCACCAGCGCTGGGGGCAAAAAGCCCGAGGCCAGCAGCTCTTGCGGGCCGTAGACATCGGCCATCAGGTGTTCCAGCAGCCGCACGCGTTGCAGCACACCTTCCTCGATGTGCTTCCAACTGGCGGTATCGACAATCAGCGGGAGCAGGTCCAGCGACCAGGGCCGCTGCGGGCCGTTTTCGTCGGCATAGACGTTGTAGGTGATGCCGTTGTCGCGGATCTGGCGCGCGAGCTGGATGCTGCGCTGGTTCATGTCCGCCGCAGTATCGTCGCCCAATGGACCATAAAAACCGGCCCAAGCCCTTGTCATAAAATGACTGGTAGCTACATTTAGTGAAGCATTTGCGGTGGTGGGAGGGTTGCCGTCGGAGACCCTGCCGCGCAACTCGTCAAAGTGCCCTTTAGTGGCTTTGTAGCTCGCCGCCAGTTCCGCCAAACCCGGGTTTTCAGGGCTCTCTTCTGGGGGTAATGACGATGGGGCTGACTTCATGGTTGTGAGTATGCCAGCGAAGTCGCGCTTTGAATGACAATCGACGGTTAAACAAACTGATCTAACCGATCCTCGCCATGACCGACACCTTGCCAGAATCTCCCGCGCCCATGACCTCAGAGGCAACACCTGCCGACACGCCAACCTCCGCCATGAGCCCGGCACCTACCAAGTCCAAAAACCGCTTTGCCAGTGCCCAGCCGGTGCTGGAGAAACTCTTTGAGTTGTACCCGCAGCTGTTTGGTCAGCGTTTTGTGCCCTTGAAACTCGGCGTGTTTCAGGACCTGCTGGCGGCGCACCCCGAGGTGTTTGCCAAAGATGAACTCAAGCTGGCGCTGGGCGTGCACACCCGCTCCACCCGCTATCTGCAAAGCGTGGTGCAAGGTCTGGCGCGCCACGACCTGCAAGGCCAGCCGGTGGAGCCAGTAGCGCCCGAGCATGTGCTGTTGTCCATCGTCGAGCTGTACCACCGCCGTCAGGCGCGTTCGCCAGAAGACCTGGTGCCCAAACTGCGCAACCAGCTGATGACGGCATACCAGGTCAGTGGCCTGTCTCGGCAGGACTACCTGTCACGCTTGACCACGCTGGACGAGAAAGTGGCGACGTTGCTTGAAGATGTCATTGCCGAGGTTGACCAGCAGCGCGCCCGCCAGACGGCCCTGCTCAAGGCCTTTGACGCCAGTGGGAAAACGGTGGACGAGTTTGCCTCTGAGCTGGGCATGGACGCGCGCCGGGTGCAAACTGCCTTGAAGCAGCGCGCGGCCATCTGAGGCAGTTGGCACGCAGCCGGATCACGGACCGGGGAGGCGCTGTCTCTAGAATGCTCAGGTGAGCGGTCATGCAGCCTGACAAAACAAGAGGTAGTGCGATGAATTACACCCAGAAGCTGACGTTTTCGATGCTGGTGCCCACCGTGATGGTGGCTGGGGCGGGCTCCGCCGTGGCGCTGGGTGCCTGGTGGATTCAGAAACAGGCCGTGACCGTCCATGCCAGCGAGATTGCCGGCTATCTGGTGATTGGTGGCTGGGGCGCAGGCATTTTGACCGTGATCTGTGTGCTGGCGTGCCTGGGGGTCACGGTGTGGATTCGCCGCACTGCCTTGCAGGTGCTGGGTGGTGACCCGTCGCTGGCCAGCGACATCCTGGCGCAGATGGCGGGCGGCCAGTTGCATTGCCACATCCCGCCCGCCGCACCCGGCAGTCTGCTGGACTCGGTGCAGCGTGTGGCCACCACGCTGGAGTCCACGCTGGGGGCCATCGGCCAGGCCTCTGAGCGCGTTTCGGCGGTGTCAATGGAAATTGCCCGCGATAACCTCGACCTGAGCCAGCGCACCGACCAGACGGTGAGCCAGCTCAGCACCACAGCCCAGCGGGTCGAAGAAGTCACCCACAACGTTCAACAGTCCTCCGAGGCGGCGCACCGCGTGACCGCCATGGCGCTGCAGGCGTGCGAGGTGGCCACGCGCGGCGGACAAGCGGTGGGGCAGGTGGTGAGCACCACGCAGGAGATCAACCAGAGCTCGCAAAAAATTGCCGACATCATCAGCGTGATTGACGGCATCGCGTTTCAGACCAATATCCTGGCGCTCAACGCGGCGGTGGAAGCCGCCCGCGCCGGTGAACAGGGGCGCGGTTTTGCGGTGGTGGCCAGTGAGGTGCGCGGCCTCGCCGGGCGCAGTGCCGAGGCCGCGCGAGAGATCAAGACGCTGATCGACACCTCAGTCAGCAAGGTAGCGGCAGGCTCCAGCCAGGTGCAACAGGCCTTGAGCACCATGGACGACATCGTCAGCTCGGTGCATCAGGTGAGTGACACGGTCACGGGCATCAGTGCCTCGGCGCAGCAGCAAGCTGGTGGTATGGACGAGGTCAACAGCGCCATCCACGTGCTGGAATCCATGGCGCGCCAGAATGAGGAAACCGCCGAGCGCGCTCAAGCAGCATCACACACCCTGCAAGAGCAGGCCACCGCGCTGAAGCAAGCGGTGGGCGGTTTCAAGTTGTAGTGTCAGCGTCCCGGACCCGCACGGCGAGTCCGGGGCGTGTTTCAAACTTTACGCGCTGACCGGCACGCACGAGCAGAACAGGTGGCGGTCGCCATAAACGTTGTCGATGCGGCCCACCGGTGGCCAGTATTTGCTCTGCTTGAGTTCAGGTACTGGAAATGCTGCTAGCCCCCGTGCATAGGGCCGAGTCCACTCTGAATTCAATAGCGACGAGGCGGTATGTGGGGCGTTTTTCAGCGGGTTGTTGTCCTGCGGCCACTCGCCACTTTGCACTTTGGCGATCTCGGCGCGGATGGCTATCATCGCGTTGATGAAACGGTCCAGCTCTTCCAACGTTTCGCTTTCGGTGGGTTCCACCATCAGCGTGCCCGGCACCGGGAAACTCAGCGTGGGGGCGTGAAAGCCGAAGTCCATCAGGCGTTTGGTCACGTCTTCGGCGCTGATGCCGTTGGCACCACCGGTCGCTTCTTTGAGTTGGCGCACGTCCAGAATACATTCATGCGCCACGCGACCGGGTTTTCCGTCCACCGGCACGCTGGTGTAGAGCGTCGGGAAGTGGTCTTTGAGGCGGGCGCTGATGTAGTTGGCGCTCAGGATGGCGACCTCGGTGGCGGCTTTCAGGCCAGCAGCACCCATCATGCGGCAGTACATCCAGCTGATCGGCAGCACGGCAGCATTGCCTAACGGCGCGGCTGATACCGCCCCGACCCCATGGCCGGGCAAAAATGGCACCAGATCGGCCACCACACACACCGGGCCGACACCGGGGCCGCCACCGCCGTGCGGGATGCAGAAAGTCTTGTGCAGGTTCAAATGGCTCACGTCGCCGCCAAACTCGCCCGGCGCGGCCAGCCCGACCAGCGCGTTCATGTTGGCACCATCGACATACACGCGCCCGCCGTGGCTGTGCACCAGCGCGCACAGGTCTTTGACGTTGGTCTCAAACACCCCGTGAGTGCTCGGGTAGGTGATCATCATCGCGGCTAGGTTGGCGCTGTGTTGTTCACATTTGGCCTTCAAATCGGCCATGTCCACATTGCCCTGGGCGTCGCAGGCGGTCACCACGACCTTCATGCCGACCATGGTGGCGCTGGCGGGGTTGGTGCCGTGCGCGCTGCTGGGGATCAGGCAGATGTTGCGGTGCGCTTCACCGCGTGATGCGTGGTAGCCGCGAATCGCCAGCATGCCGGCGTATTCCCCCTGGCTGCCCGCGTTGGGCTGCAGACTGATGCCCGTGTAACCGGTGGCCTGGCACAACCAGTCGCGCAACTGCGCATCCAGCTCGGCATAGCCCAGACGCTGGTCATCCGGAGCAAACGGGTGGATGCCTGCGAACTCCGGCCAGGTGATCGGGATCATCTCGGACGTGGCATTGAGCTTCATGGTGCAACTGCCCAGCGGGATCATGGTGCGGTCCAGCGCCAGGTCAAAGTCCGAGAGGCGGCGGATGTAGCGCAACATGCCGGTTTCGCTGTGGTGCGTATTGAACACCGGATGCGTCAGGTAGGCGCTGGTGCGCAGCAGGGCGGCGGGCAACAGCGTGTCGGCCAGTGACTCCACCTGCGAGAAGGTCAGCGTGCGGCCCCGACCACCGGTTTGTCCACGATTGGCGGTGTTGGGCCAGCCGCTGACAGCGTCGGCAAAGAAGGACCAGACCGATTCCACATCCGCACGCGTGGTGGTCTCATCCAGCGAGATACCCAGGCTGTCTGCAGACACAAATCGCAGGTTAGCCCCCGTCTTGACTGCGTTGAAAGCTATCGAAGCAGTAGCATCACCGGTCTCGACGGTGAGCGTGTCAAAGGCGGTGGTGTTGGCCACGGTGTAACCCAGCGACTCCAACCCGGCCGCCAGCACCGCCGTCAAAGCCGCCACGCGCTGGGCGATGCGCTTGAGTCCCGCCGGGCCGTGATAGACGGCGTACATGCTGGCGATCACCGCCGGCAGCACCTGCGCAGTGCAGATGTTGGAGGTGGCTTTTTCGCGGCGGATGTGCTGCTCGCGGGTTTGCAGCGCCAGCCGGTAGGCCGGGTTGCCGTGCACATCGACACTCACGCCGACCAGTCGGCCAGGCATGCTGCGCTTGAACGCGTCGCGGCAGGCCATGTAAGCAGCGTGCGGGCCACCATTGCCCATGGGCATGCCAAAACGCTGGGTGGTGCCGATGGCGATGTCCGCACCCAGTTCACCGGGTGGCGTCAGCAAGGTGAGCGCCAGCAGGTCGGCGGCCAAAATGACCACACCGCCTTTGTCCTTGTAGTCGGCGATCAGCTCGCGGTCGTCGCGCACCGTGCCGCTGACACCGGGGTACTGCAGCAGCACGGCAAAGCTGTCCTGCGCCAGTGCCTCGTCGGCTTTGCACACTTTGACCGTGATGCCCAGCGGCTCGGCGCGGGTCTGGATCACCGCCAGCGTTTGCGGCAGCACCTCGTCATCGACCAGGAAGGTGGTCGATTTGGACTTGCCTGCGCGCAGCGCCAGCGTCATGGCCTCAGCCGCAGCGGTGGCTTCATCGAGCATCGACGCGTTGGCCATCGGCATGGCGGTCAGGTCGGTGATCATGGTCTGGAAGTTGATCAGCGCCTCCATGCGGCCCTGGCTGATTTCAGCCTGGTACGGCGTGTAGGCGGTGTACCAGGCGGGGTTTTCCAGGATGTTGCGCAGGATCACGCCCGGCGTGTAGGTGTCGTAATAGCCCTGGCCGATGTAGCTCTTGAACACCTTGTTTTTGGCGGCAATGGCTTTGAGTTCGGCCAGCGCGGCGGCCTCCGAAATGGCAGGGGGTATCGCCATCGGCTGGCTGCGGCGAATGGCGCTTGGCACGATCTCGTCCATCAGCGCAGCGCGCGAGGTGGCCCCGACGGCTTGCAGCATGACGACTTCGTCAGCTGTATCGATGCCAATGTGGCGCGCGATGAATTCGCTGGCGTTCTCTAACTCGGACAGGGTGGGGGTTTGGGGCATGGCAGTGGCTCGGGCTTTTTAGTGCGCGTCAGCGGCAAAAGTGGTGTAGCTGGTTTCGTCCATCAGGCCGTCGAGCTCGGCCGGGTTGGCCAGGGCCATCTTGAAGAACCAGCCCGCGCCCAGCGGGTCGGAGTTGGCCAGGGCTGGGTCAGCACGCAAGGCTTCATTGACTTCGGTGACGACGCCGTTGGCGGGCATGTATACGTCAGCGGCGGCCTTGACTGACTCGACCACGGCGGCCGCGTCTTTGGCAGCGTAGGTTTTGCCGACTTCGGGCAGATCGACAAATACCACGTCGCCCAGCGCGTCCTGCGCATGGTGGGTGATGCCTACGGTGGCGTGGTTGCCGTCGATCTGGACCCATTCGTGGTCGGGGGTGTATTTGATGCTCATGTGATGCTCCGTGATTTGAGTTGAAACGATTGAATAAATGAACTTGAACTTGAACTTGAACTTGAACTTGAACTTGAACTTGAACTTGAACTTGAACTTGAACTTGAACTTGAAGTGTTTGACTTTTTACCCGCAGCGCACGCTGGGTGCGTAACTCCGCTCATGTCCCCCGGCTTGGGGCTGTTGCCCCAAGCCTCCTCCTTGACTTCGCTGCGTTACGCACCCAGCGCACGCTGCTAGACGCTGTGTTGCAAACTGCATTGAACAAGGCGTTGGTTGACAATTTGGCTATTTGCTTCTTGCCGTTAGCCACGGAAATAGTTGGTCGGCACAAAAGGCATAGCCACCACTTCCATTTTGACGGGCTTGCCACGCACAATGGCGTTGACATGGGTGCCCACGGTTGCCATGGCGGGTGGCAGGTAACCCATGGCAATGGGGTGGTCGATGGTGGGGCCGAGCAGGCCGCTGGTGACTTCACCAATGCGTGTGCCATGAAGGTCTTGCAGCTCGGTGTGTTCACGCACGGGGATGCGCTCCAGTGCCATGAGTCCAACACGTTTTCGACTTTTAGCCCCCGTTGAATCTGCGAGTTGCGCTAGTATTTTTGAAGCACCTGGAAAACCGCCTGCGCGCGCACCACCCGTGCGGCGCACCTTTTGTATGGCCCAGTTGAGACTGGCTTCGACCGGGGTGGTGGTGGCGTCGATGTCGTTGCCGTACAGCGGCAGCCCGGCTTCCAAACGCAGCGAGTTGCGCGCGCCCAGGCCGATCGGCTTGACTTCAGGCTGCGCCAACAAGGCCTTGGCCAGCGCCAGTGCGTCGGATTCGTGCACCGAAATCTCGAAGCCATCCTCGCCGGTGTAGCCGCTGCGGGTCAGGAACACGTGAATGTCTTGCGAGCCGGTGCTGACGGTGAAGTTGCCGCCGGTCATGAACACCAGCTTTTCCACCCCAGGTGCCAGCCGCGATAGCGCGTTCACCGCCTGCGGGCCTTGCAGCGCCAGCAGGGAATATTCGGGCATTGGGATCACCTCGCAGCGCGATCCGATCTTGGCCTGGATATGGACGATGTCGCCGACCTTGCAGGCGCCGTTGACGATGACAAAAATCTCGTTCGCGGCCTGGCGGAAAAACATCAGGTCGTCGATGATGCCGCCCTCGTCATTGAGCAACAGGCCGTAACGCTGTTTGCCCACCGCCAAGTCAATCACATCGACCGGCAGCCGGGCTTCCAGCGCAGCCGCTGCATCGGGGCCGACCAGTCGCAACTGGCCCATGTGCGACACGTCAAACAGGCCCGCAGCGGTGCGGGTGTGTTTGTGCTCTGCCATCAGGCCGCTGGGGTATTGCACCGGCATGCTGTAACCGGCAAATGGCACCATGCGCGCGCCGAGTGCGACGTGCAGGTCATTGAGGGGAACGTTCAAAAGCGCTTCAGGCGATGCGGACATCAGTCACTCCAGGGGCAGACAAAAAAAATCCGTGACGACACAGAGTGTCTGGCCACAGGCTGCTCCCGCTGTCCGCTTTACCTGAGAGATTCGCCGGGCCGTGGCCTGCCAAAGCGGCGGGCTGACTGCGGGTTGCTCCTTCGGTGGGCGACTCACGTTTTAGGTGATGCGCCTCTCTCCAGTGGGGATACGTTTTGAACTCTGGCGAGTGAAAAACGGTTGTCAGTCCTTTTGCCTGAGCGTTCAAACCACTGCAATCAGCGGTTCTGCGCCTTCGGCGGCTGCCACATAACCAGTTGGTTGGGGCCGCGCTCTCCTGACGCTATGAATTCTACCTGCACGACCGATAATGCATGCTCGTTGTAACAAGTTGACAAACTCTGCATGAATAACTCGAACAACTCTTTATTTCTGGGCTTGGTGTCTAACCAGACCGCTTTCATCGCCGGCATCGTGGTGTTTTTGGTGATCGGTTTGCTGGCCTTTCGCCGTGGCAAGCAAACCAAGCGCGCCGAGTTCACCTGGATCGGCCTGGCTTTGATGGTGTTCCCCTACGCGGTGTCGCAGGCCTGGCTGCTGTGGTCGATTGGCGCGACCTTGATTGTTTTGCTGGCAGTGCGGTGGAAGTGATGTACGCACGGGTACATGGACATGGTGCTGGATGAAGGCTTAGTCAAGTCCAGGCGGCATGGCCTGGTTTGGGTCGCGCTGGCGATCACCCTGGCCGGTTGCGGCACTACGCCCCCGGCGCAACGCGGCTGGCAGCCGCACCCGGCAATCCAATATGGCTCGGCTGCGTCGTCGGCACCCGACATTCCCTCACGCCTGACGCCAGAGCAGGCGGGTGATGTCACCCTGTCCGCCATGAGCCTTATCGATACGCCTTACCGCTTTGGTGGCAATACGCCTGAGAGCGGTTTTGACTGCAGTGGCCTGATCGGCTACGTTTATCGGTCAAGCGCGGGGCTGGTGCCGCCGCGCACGGTGGCAAGACTTCAATTCTGGGGTACGCCCGTCGCCGACGAGTATGTGCGCACGGGCGACCTGGTGCTGTTTGCCCAGCGCGATACGGTGACGCATGCGGGCATATACGTGGGTGAGGGGCGTTTCGTTCATGCGCCTTCCACGGGTGGCAAGGTTCGGCTGGACTCCCTGAACGCCACATATTGGGCATCCCAGCAAATTGCTTTTCGCCGCCCCTGACCCGTCGGCGATGATCAGCCGATCAGCGCGATGGCGCTGACAAACAGCACCTTGACCACCAGCCAGGTGCCCAGCACGATCAGCCAGGACTTCCACGCCACGCGAGGCGTGTTGAACCTGTTTTCAGAAAAGGTAAAAACCAGCGCACAGACTGAACCAAACGACAAACCCATCAGCGCCTGATCCAGCTTTTGCAGCCAGAGCGGGTTGTTCTCGCCGTTGGCTGGCTGAAATACGCTGACGATCAGCCCAAACAGCAGCCAGCGCACGGTGTAACCGCGCCAGCGGTACCACGGCCCCTGTGGGTCATTGGACCAATGTGGCTTGATCGGCAAAGTGGGTTGCATCACATTTGCGCGTAGTTAGGTCCGCCGCCGCCCTCGGGCGTGACCCAGACGATGTTTTGCGTGGGGTCCTTGATATCGCAGGTCTTGCAATGCACACAGTTCTGCGCATTGATCTGGAGTTTGTCTTTACCACTGTCGTCCTTGACAAATTCGTACACCCCGGCCGGGCAGTAGCGCGCCTCCGGCCCGGCGTACTTGGCCAGGTTGACGTTCACCGGGACCGACGCATCCCTCAAGGTCAGGTGCGCAGGCTGGTTCTCTTCATGGTTGGTGTTGCTGATGAACACGCTGCTCAAGCGGTCAAAGGTCAGCTTGCCGTCTGGCTTCGGATACTCAATCGGCTTGCACTCCGATGCCGGTTTCAGGTAAGCGTAATCCGGCTTGTCGCGGTGGATGGTCCAGGACATGTTGCCTTTGAGGGCAAACTGTTCCAGCCCGTTCATCAGTGTGCCCACGCGCAGGCCGTACTTGAACCAGCTCTTGAAGTTGCGCGACTTGTTGAGTTCGGTGTAAAGCCAGCTTTGCTTGAAGGCTTGCGGGTAGGCGCTGATTTCGTCCTGCTGGCGACCCGCAGCTACGGCTTCAAACGCGGCTTCGGCTGCCAGCATGCCGGACTTGATGGCGGCATGACTGCCCTTGATGCGACTCACGTTCAGGTAACCAGCATCACAACCCACCAGCGCGCCACCGGGGAACACCGTCTTTGGCAAGGATAAAAGGCCGCCAGCGGTTATGGCACGTGCGCCGTAAGCTATTCTTTTTGCAGTGATTTCGCCCTTTGAGTTTTCCAGATACCAGCGGATGTTGGGATGCGTCTTCCAGCGCTGGAATTCCTCAAACGGGCTCAAATAGGGGTTGCTGTAGTTCAAGCCAGTGATGAAGCCCAGGGCAATCTTGTTGTCCTCCATGTGGTACAGGAAGGAGCCGCCGTAGGTTTTGTCGTCCATTGGCCAGCCGGCGGTGTGCAGCACCAGGCCGGGTTCATGGCGCGCCGGGTCCACTTCCCACAACTCCTTGATGCCGATGCCGTAGCTTTGCGGGTCACATCCGGCGTCAAGCTTGAATTTCTCGATCAACTGCTTGCCGAGGTTGCCACGGGCGCCTTCGGCAAAGATGGTGTATTTGCCCAGCAGTTCCATGCCGATCTGGAAATTGGGACCGGGTTCACCGCTTTTCTCAATGCCCATGTTGCCGGTGGCTACACCTTTGACGGCACCGGACTCGTCGTACAACACCTCGGCAGCGGCAAAGCCGGGGAAGATTTCCACACCGAGGTTTTCAGCCTGCTGGGCCAGCCAGCGGGTCAGGGCGCCCAGGCTGATGATGTAGTTGCCGTGGTTCTGGCTGCATTCGGGCAGCAGGAAGTTGGGCGTGCGGTAGGCACCGCCTTCGCTCAGGAACAACATGGCCTCGTCCGTCACCGGCTGGTTCAGCGGCGCGCCCATAGCTTTCCAGTCGGGGAAGAGTTCGGTCAACGATTTGGGGTCAAGCACCGCGCCGGAGAGGATGTGGGCACCAGGCTCCGAGCCTTTTTCCAGCACGACGACCGAGACGTCCTTGCCCTTTTCAGTGGCGAGTTGTTTGAGGCGGATGGCGGTAGACAGGCCCGCCGGGCCGGCGCCGACGATGACCACGTCGTATTCCATCGATTCGCGGGGGCCAAACTGGGCCAGGATGTCTTGGGGAGTCATGATGGTTCTCGCTTGATAATGGGTGAAGTAAAGCGCAAACGCTTCAATGGCTCAATTGTCCGAGATAAAAACACTGTTGCGCATGAGGCATGTACATAATAGAACGATCGTTCTATTTCATCTGGAGAAATGGTTATGGCTTACAACATCGATTTATCAGGACGGGTGGCGTTGGTGACCGGCGCTTCCAGCGGCCTGGGCGCGCAGTTTGCCCGCACTTTGTCAGCGGCGGGGGCGGCCGTGATCCTGGCGGGCCGTCGGGTGGAAAAACTCAAGGAGTTGCGCGCCCGCATCGATGGCGAGGGGGGCGATGCGCACGTTTTCGAACTCGATGTGACGAATCAGGATTCCATCAAATCGGCCGTGGCACACGCCGAAACCGAGGTGGGGTCGATCGACATCCTGATCAACAACTCGGGTGTCAGCACCACCCAGCGCCTGCAGGATGTGACCGAGAGCGACTTCGACTTCATGTTCGACACCAACACCAAGGGTGCTTTTTTCGTGGCGCAGGAGGTGGGCAAACGCATGCTGGCACGCGCACAGGGTGCGGCACCGGGCTCGTTCACCGGTGGGCGCATCATCAATGTGGCCTCCATGGCGGGCTTGCGTGTCTTGCCAAAAATAGGCGTATACGCCATGAGCAAGGCCGCCATGATCCAGATGACCAAGGCGATGGCGCTGGAGTGGGGCAGGTTTGGCATCAACGTCAATGCCATCTGCCCCGGCTACATCGATACCGAGATCAATCACCACCACTGGCAGACCGAGGCCGGACAGAAGCTGATGCAGATGCTGCCGCGCAAGCGGGTCGGCCAGCCGCAGGACCTGGACGCACTGCTGGTGATGTTGTGCTCCGACCAGAGCCACTTCATCAATGGCGCGGTGATCTCTGCCGATGACGGTTTTGGGGTTTAGTGCTGTCTGACCAACCGATATAGCTGACATGGCTGACCCGGATGCCGAGGGTTTGCCAAGCTTTGCGTGTACTTATGACAACCTGGACACCCCGTAACTTTGAACGTGGGCCGCTGCGTCATTGGCTGCAGGCCACCGGTTCGCTCAGTGCGCGCCTGGCCGCCTCTGGCGAGGTTTTTTCGGTGCAGGTGCTGCGCCAAGGGCGCGAGGCGCTCGCGGCAGACGAGGCGCAGGCCTTGAGGATGGCTGACAGACGCATTGGTTACGTCCGCGAAGTCCTGCTGCGTGTCGATGGGGTCGCGATGGTGTTTGCCCGCAGCGTGACGCGGCACACCGATTCGCTGGGGGCCTGGCGCGCCGTGCGCGGTTTGGGTGCGCGGCCACTGGCTGATGTCTTGTTCACACGATCAGGCATCACCCGTCAGCCCCTGAACTACCGCCAATTCGCCCAGCACACCGCGCCACACCGCAGGGTCGTCCAGCACTGGCAGGCAGCCCACACCCAGCCGGGTGAGCCGCGCGATCTGCCTCGAAGCCTGCCTGCCCGCCGATCGGTGTTTGACCGCCAGGGGGCGCATTTGCTGGTGATGGAAGTCTTTATTGCCCCCCGAACCGCCTGGCTCGCGCCATGCAAGTTGACATCACCGATCCACAAGAGAACCACGTCATGAAACTGGACATTCCTGAACAGAAAAAACAGGTCTATCAGATGACCATCCCGATCCGCTGGGGTGACATGGACGCGATGAACCATGTCAACAACACGACGTATTTCAGGTACCTGGAAACCGTGCGGGTGGACTGGATGCACTCCATTGCCGCCATGCCCACGCCTGCTGGCGAGGGCCCGGTGATCGTGAACGCGTTTTGCAACTTTTACAAGCAGCTGGAATACCCCGGTGACGTGCTCATCACCATGTACACCAGCGACCCGGCGCGTACCACTTTTGAGACCTGGGCCACCATGGAGCGCGCTGACCGGCCTGGCATCATCTGTGCTGCGGGTGGTGCCACCACCATCTGGGTGGATTCGCTGAAGCAAAAGGCCGTGTCGATGCCGGACTGGCTACGCGCTGTGGTCAGTTGATTGATGAAACGTCGAACAAGGGGAAATCTGCGCAGACGGTGAAGGAAGGGGGAGTAGCCAAGGGAAACGTCAGCACGCGCCCCGCACGCCAAGGGTTGCGCTGAGCCTGAAAAATCAAAATCAGCGCAGCCACGGCTCCAGGGCTTTGGCCAGCTTTTGCAACACCGCTGCATCGGGCAGTGGCAGCCGCACCGACGCTTGACCCGTGGCGGGGTCGCGTTCGATATGGATCGGTGGCGCGGTGTGGCCGGTTGCGGACGGGCTGCGGCTGCTGGCCAAGCCCTGCAGCAGGGCTGCACCAGCCTCCAAAATCGCGGCCCAGGGGTCGTTTGCCGGTGCTGTCCCGGCGGGAGCAACGGGTGTGCCGGTCTGGTCGGGTGGGTCGGCAGGCGCGCTGTTGCTTATTGGTGGCGGCATCTTCGCGTTTGGCTGATCGTCTGGCAGCGCAATTGACGGATCCGCCTGGGCGGCTGGGGCGCTTGCGGCGCTCGCTGCTACTGCATCTGCTGGTATTGGTGCCAATGTGCCAATGTCGGCGCCAGGCGTTGCTGGGGCATGGGCCTGCGCCTCATCCAGGTCCGCCTCGTCCGAATGGGCCTCGCCCATGTGGCCTGATACTTGTTCGACACTTTCCATGAATTTGGACAGACGCGTGCCCTGCATGAACACCTCGTTTTCGCCGCCGTCGAGCACACCGGCAAACAGCGACTTTTTGAACGCCAGCACACCCAAAATACCTTCTTCAATGCTGCCCTGGCCAACAAAATTGATCACTTGCACACCGCGTGACTGGCCCATGCGGTGCACCCGGCCAATGCGCTGCTCCAGCACGGCGGGGTTCCAAGGCAGGTCCATGTTGACCACCACGGCGGCGGCGTGTTGCAGGTTCAGACCTACGCCACCGGCATCGGTGGACAAAAACAGCCGACAGTTGGCATCGCTGTGAAACTGCTCGACCAGTGCGCCGCGCTTGTCGCCAGGCACACTGCCCGAAAACAGCACATGGCCCCAGTTGCGCTGCGCCAGCCGGCGCTTGATCAGTTCGTGCGTGCCCAGCCACTGGCTGAACACCACGGCTTTGGCGCTGGGGTCTTCCAGCAGTTCGTCAAGCAGCGTCATCAGTTCATCGACCTTGTGACCGTGGTCGGTCTCGTGATCGAGCAAAAAGGTGCTGTTGCAAGACATGCGCATGTTTTGCAACGCGCAGTGCAGGCGGCGTTGGTCGGTGTCAGACAAATAGCCGGTCTTGCGCCAGCGCGCCACGATGCGCGTCACAACCGCGCCGTTTTCGTCATGGTGCAGACGTTGCTCAGCGGTCAACTCGACAAAAATTCGGTGGTCCACGCGCTCGGGCAGTTGCGTCAGCACCTCGGCTTTGCGTCGGCGCAGCATGACGGGTTGGAGGGTTTGGCCAATCTGGTCAAGCCCGCAGTAGCCCACCACCCTGCCTGATTCGTCGTGCAACTGGTGCTCGTCGAGCATGCGCCAAGTGGGGCCAAGTCGGTGCTGGTCCACAAACTGCACGATCGAGATCAGCTCTTCAAGGCGGTTTTCCAGCGGCGTGCCGGTCAGCACCACGGCATACGGGCTCTCAATGCGCTTGAGGGCGCGCGCGGCGATGGTGTTCCAGTTTTTGATGCGCTGCGCTTCATCAGCAATCACCAGGTCCGGGCCCCAGGCAGCGATCAGGTCAGCGTCGCGCGCCAGCGTTTCGTAATGGGTGATCTTGCAGAAATCGTCTTGCGCGTACTGCTGCTGGCGTTTGGTGCGCAGGCCGTGGATGACTTGTGCTTCGCGCCCGGTGAAGCGGGCAAATTCGTTTTTCCACTGGTGCTTGAGCGAGGTGGGGCACACCACCAGCACCTTTTGTGCGCCAAAGTAGCGCGCCAATAGCTCGGCCGCGGCAATGGCCTGCACGGTTTTGCCCAGGCCCATCTCGTCGCCAATCAGGCAGCGTCCGGCACGCGCAGCAAACAGCGCGCCTTCGATCTGGTAGGGGTAGAGCTGTGCTTTGAGCAATTTGCCCAGCGCTTTGTCATGGATGCCCTTGGGGTAGGCTTTGGTAAGCACTGTGGCGCGTTGCAAGGCATCGCGCTTTTGCGCGACAAACTGCCACACGGTATTCTGGCAGCGCAGTGCGTGGCCGCAATCCAGCGCGGCTTGCAACAAGGTCTGCAAACGTACATGTCCATCACCTCGCAGTGCCCATTGTGCCTCTTCATCAAACACCTCACGGGCCAGCGCCAGCAATGCCTGCGGGCAGTCGCTGCCTGGGCGAAAACGCACCCGGCGCTGACCGGCGTAATCGAGCCAGATTTCACTGAACGTCGGCGCAAAACCGCGCTGCAACGCCAGCTTGCCAGCGCGTTTCGCCTGCAACTTGCCCAAAGTGAACTCAATGTGCTTGCAGGTACCCAGGTCGTTGGTGGCAAAGTCCGGGCAGGTGCAAAAGTTTTGCCCCAGGTCGGCACCCCGAATCGCCACCTGGTAGTGCGTGCGGCTGGCGGGATTGCTGACGACAAAGTCTGAAAACACCGGCTCGGCGCTCTGGTTTTTCAGACCAAAACTCTGTTCCCTGCCGAACTGGCGGCGCAGCGTCGTTTGCCAATCTGCCGTCGTCAACTCAGGCGGCTTGCGCGTGCGCGACAGCCGGGGTTCGGCGGGTTGGGTCGCTTTGGTTTTTTTGCCGGAAGCTCGGTGTTTGGCGCGGGCAGGAGTAGGCATTATTTTGGGATGTGGCAATTGGGTCGGTTGCAATTTTCACCGATTGCAGATGGCACCCCAGTCAGAGCCTGCAAGTGCCATAAGCAAGTGCGCCAGCGCAAGTCGTACCTGAGGCAGGAGCCGCGGTCGGTCTTTCTGCCCTCACGGATCTCCCCGGGGACAGGCCGATAGCCTCGGTTCCTGCCGCAACTCAAAACAGCATTGAATCTCAGCCCGTGAAATGGCCGCTGGCAATCAGGCGGTCCACCTCGGCTTCTGCGGCCAGCCAGTCGTCAGCCGGGTTGCCCAGCGTAAAGCCACGACGCTCGGCAATGTAAAACGCAGCCACTGCGACGTAGTGTGTGCGCTGTTCGCTGGTCAGCACGGGTGCCGCTGCGGTGGATGGTTTCATTTTGGTGGCGCTGACCTTCTTGGCCGCAGGCTTGGCAGCCACGGCAGCGGCTTTGACCACCGCCGGCTTGACCACAGTTGCCGCGACAGTAGCAGCCACTTTTTTTGCCGCTGGTGCCTTGGTGGCGACAGCCTTTTTCACCGCAGGTTTGGCTGCAGCGGGTGCGACGGCAGCGGGGGTTGCGCTGGGCTTTTTGGTGGTTGTAGCCATGATTTCTCCTTGGGGTTGAAACGCAATGAAAGTGTGCGACGAACTTTTCTGGCATGACTTGACACAAGTCACGAAAAGTTCAGCAATAAACGTGCCATCGGGGTCAGCCCGATGTCAGCTTGTGCACCAGGTCGCCGGTGTTGGAAGCAGCATATTTTCGCATCAATTTGGCGCGGTAGATTTCCACGGTACGGTGACTGATGGACAAGGCGCGGCCAATCTCCTTGCTGGTCAGACCGGCCATCAAATGCGCGGCCACCTCGCGTTCGCGGGGAGTCAGCTCGGCTTTGACCGGGCGGCGTTCACTCAGGTCTTCAAAGCTCCAGATGCCTGCCTCATGCGGGGCAGCCTGATTGAGCGCGCGGCCCGTCACATGGCACCAGAAGGGCTCTCCCTTGAAGCGCCCGTCGAGCCGCTTCATGATGCGGTCATCCGAATAGGTGCCGTGCCGGTTGAGCAGCGGGGCGATGCGTGCGCCGGTGCGCTCAAACTCCTGCGCACTGGGGTATAGCACCTGAAATGACTGGCCGACGAGTTGCTCCAGGCGTGCACCAAACATGTCGCACAGGTGGCGGTTGCAATCCACCATGGTGCGGTTGCGTGACAGGGCCAAGCCCACGGGGGCCATGTCAAACGCCAGGCGGTAGTCAATCTCCATGCGGTTCAGTTGGTTGGGTTAGGGTTTGTACTTTACGAAAAACTACGTAGTAGGCTAGGTAGTATGCTCGTGCTCATTGATCAACTTCGGAGAACCTGGCGTGAACAAAATTTACCCATCAGCAGACGCGGCGCTGCGCGGCATCGTCAGAGACGGCCAATTGCTGGCGGTCGGCGGCTTTGGCCTGTGCGGCATCCCCGAGGCGCTGATTGACGCGCTGCGCGACAGCGGTAAAAAAGACCTGACGGTCATTTCCAACAACGCCGGTGTGGACGGCTTTGGCCTGGGCAAACTGCTCGACACGCGCCAGATCAAGAAAATGATCTCCAGCTATGTGGGTGAAAACAAGGAGTTTGAACGCCAGTACCTGGCCGGTGAACTGGAGCTGGAGTTCACCCCGCAAGGCACGCTGGCGGAGAAACTGCGCGCTGGCGGTGCAGGCATCCCGGCGTTTTACGTGCGCACTGGCGTGGGCACGCTGGTGGCGCAGGGTAAGGAAAACCGCGTGTTTGACGGCCACGCCTACATTCTGGAGCACTCGCTGGTGCCCGATGTGTCGCTGGTTAAAGCCTGGAAAGCCGACAAAAGCGGCAACCTGATCTTTCGCCGCACCGCACGCAACTTCAACCCGGCAGTCGCCATGGCGGGCAAGATCACCGTGGTGGAAGTCGAGGAAATCGTCGAGACCGGCACCTTTGACCCCGATGCGGTGCACCTGCCAGGCATTTACGTGAATCGTATCGTGCTCAATGCCACGCCCGAAAAGCGCATTGAAAAACGCACCATCACCCAAAAAGGAGTCTGATCATGGCTTGGACACACGACGAAATGGCTGCCATTGCGGCCAAGGAATTGCAGGACGGTTTTTATGTGAACCTGGGCATTGGCCTGCCGACCATGGTCGCCAACCATGTGCCGCCGGACGTGGAAGTCTGGCTACAAAGCGAAAACGGCATGCTCGGCATCGGCCCGTTCCCCACCGAAGACCAAGTCGATGCTGACCTGATTAACGCTGGCAAGCAAACCGTGACCACGCTGCCGGGTTCGGCCATTTTTGGCAGCCACGACAGTTTTGCCATGATCCGTGGCGGCAAGATCAATCTGAGCATCCTCGGGGCCATGCAGGTCAGCGAGCGTGGTGACCTGGCCAACTGGATGATCCCCGGCAAGATGGTCAAAGGCATGGGCGGCGCGATGGACCTGGTGGGTGGTGTGAAAAGCGTGTTGATCCTGATGGAGCATGTGGCCAAGAAGAAAGACGGAACGATCGACCTGAAAATCCTGCCTGAATGCACTTTGCCGCTGACTGGCGTGGGCGTGGTGGACCGCATCATCACCGACCTGGCGGTGATGGACATCACGCCGCACGGCCTCAAGGTGGTGCAGCGTGCGCCGGGCGTGAGCATGGAAGAACTGCAGGAGAAAACCGGCGTGCCGCTACACTGAACCCTTGCCGACGCCTGCCAACGGCCTGACCTGCGGATGCAGGTGCAGGCCGTTATGCTTTCGGGCGGGCTCACTTTGAAAGGTGCGAATCCATGAAACTGCGAACATTCCTGGTCCTGCTGGTGTTGGTGGTCGTCGCCGCGTTTGCGCTGCTGAACTGGCAGGTGATCATCACACCCACCGCGCTGTCGCTGGGTGTGGCCGATGTGCAGGCCCCACTGGGACTGATCATGCTGAGCATGATGGCTGCTTTGACCGTGCTGTTTCTGGCCTCCCTGCTGTACCTGCAGACCACGGTGATGTTTGACGCGCGCGCGCACGCCAAAGAGCTGCAAGCCAACCGCAATCTGGCCGATCAGGCCGAGGCTTCGCGATTTACCGAACTTCGCAGCTATCTGGATGCCGAGTTCAAGCGCAAAACCGCCGTCGACAGCGAAGCCAAGGCGGCGCTGGTGGCACGCATCGACCAACTGGAGCGCGATCTGCGCCTGGCGATTGATCAATCGGGCAACTCGCTGGCGGCCGTCATCGCTGAAATGGATGACCGCCAGCGCGGTGGCAATCTGCCGCAGCGTTAAAGGCTGGCTGCCTGACCGTGCCCATGCAGTGGATTTATCTGGCCATTGCCATCATCTCGGAGGTGATCGCCACCTCGGCACTCAAGGCCTCTGATGGCTTCACCCGGCTGACCCCGTCGGTGATCGTGGTGGTGGGCTACGTGGTGGCTTTTTACTGCCTGTCGCTCACGCTGCGCAGCATCCCGGTGGGCATTGTGTATGCCATCTGGTCGGGCGTGGGTATTGTGCTGATCTCGCTGGTGGGCTGGCTGGTGTTCGGCCAGACCCTGAGCTGGGCCGCGATATTGGGCATGGGGTTCATCACGATGGGGGTGATCATTTTGAATGCGGTGGCATGACCAGCCGTGACCGAGCGACCTGGCGCAGCAGCAGCACCAGCCCCAGCGCGGCCAGCGTCAGCCCGAGAATCAGCGCGATCCAGAAGCCTTGGGCCGCCATTGGCTGAGCTGGTTTGAAAGGCAGCCAGTGGGGCGCAATGCCCAGCGTGTAGCCCAGCGGCAGGGCAAAGCCCCAAAACGCCGTCAGGTGAATCACCATCGGCGAGCGCGTGACCTTGTAGCCACGAATCGCGCAACTGGTGATGACCTGGGTGGCATCCGACAGCTGAAAAACGGCTGCCAGCAGCAACAGCTGGGCGGTGAGCGCAATCACCGCCGTATCGCTGGTGTAGGCGCTGGCAATGGTGGTTGCGAACAAGGCGATCAGCGTGGCCGATAACGTGGCAAACACCAGCCCCACCGCCACACCCACCCAGGCCTGGTAACGCGCCAATGTGGCATCGCCCGCGCCCAGCGACTGGCCCACGCGGGTGAGTAGCGCCAGCCCCAGGCTCAGCGGCACCATGAACACCAGCGAGGTGAAATTGAGCGCAATCTGGTGCGCCGCCATTTGTGTGCTGCCAAATTCGGCAATCAAGAGCGCAATCAGGCTGAACGCGCTGCTCTCGGCAAAATAAGTCAGACCAATCGGCAGGCCGAGCTTGAGCAGGCCTTTAATTTGCGCCCAGTGTGGCGGCTCAAAGTGGCCCAGCGGCCAGGTGGCGCGGTAGGCCGGGGCGCGGTGCATCCACCACAACAGCGCCAGCAGGTTGAAACTCACCGTGGCCAGCGTGGCCCAGGCGCAGCCCAGGCCGCCCAGCCGGGGGAAACCCAGTTTGCCAAACACCAGCAGGCTGTTAACGATGACGTTCAGCCCCAAAGACAGCAGCGCAATCACCATCAGCGGTTTGGTCTGGTTGATGCTGGTGCTATAGCCGTACAGCACCCGGTAGCAGGCAAACAGCGGCAGCGCCAGGCTGGTGGTCAGCACAAAACCCTTGGCCAGGTCGCGCACATACGGCTCCAGCAGCATGTGGTCAAACAGCAGGGCCGAAGTGTTGGCCAGCAACAGCGCGATCAGCCCCACGCCGAGCGCTTTCCACAGTGCCTGACGCACCACTTGTGGCACCCCGCGCAAGTCGCCTGCGCCCACCTGGTGCGCCACCATCGGGTTGACGCTCATCACCACACCCATCAGCGTGATCATCAGCATGTTCCAGATCGACACACCCAGCGATACGCCGGCCAGATCCTGCCTGGAGGCATGCCCGGCCATCGCCACATCGACGACTGCCATGCCGACATTGGCCAGCTGCCCCACCAGAATCGGCCAGGCCAACAGCCACATGCCGCGCAGCTCGGTTTGCAGGCGCGAGCGGGCGGCTGGATGTTTGAAAAGGTGGCGTAGGGGAGATATCAAAAGCGATAGCGCTTGGCGCTTATTGGACGTGGGCTAACGCCGTATTTTAAGTTGAATTTTCCAGGCGATGATGTGGCCGCTGGCCACAGATTCGCTGCATGGTGCTGCCAGCGCCAGCTAGTCGACTCAGTTCCGTCGTGGACCACACTTGAGTTCAGGGCTGGGGATCTCGTTGCACACGTCGTAGCCTTCCGGTTTGGTGGCTCCTCGCGTTGTTCGGTAAGGGCCGAAGCAATCAACGCTCTCGTCGTAGATGCGCCACCGTGTCTGACAGTCCGTGGTGTCAGTGATGACCTCGGTGGGCCGTTTGACTCGCGGCAGAGGCCCGGTACCCGTGGCGCTGGAAACTGCTGGTATCGGCGCAGCGGCCGTGTTCTGGCGCGCCCGGGCTTTCAGCTCGGTTAAACGTTGTTCAGCGTCGCGTGTTTGCTGGGGGGAGAGTTCGTACTGTCGTGAGTCGCTGCAAGTCGCCACCTGCTTGTATTTGTCCGGAACGGCATCGGACATGTGCGATTGTCCATTCTTGTCCACCCAGCGACAGATGGGCGCTGAGCGGGCCATCGGCGAAAGCAGTCCAAGCATCACGGCCATGAGGGCGACTGGCCAGCGGGCGAGCAATGGTTTCACCAATTCGAAAGGGAACCCGGGTTGTTGAATCTGGCGCAACAGGAAGGTGAGATGTGTCATGGTGAGAACTCGTAGTTCAGTGAAGTTACCGTACCGATGAAGTAGGGTCTTCGTCCTTCGGGTCGAATCCACGCTACTTCGCCGGTGAATGGCACGGCCATGCCGGCCTGTCTCTTGTAGTTGGAAAAGCGCCCTTCCCAAGGGGCCATGACCACGACCTTGCCCACCATGCCACCGCGCGCCTCGGCGCGAAACGATGTGATCAGGTCTGCGTCATTGAACCGGAACAGCAAGGTCAGCGTGAGCGGTCCATCCATGATGGTTGCATGGGCGCAATGGTCGTCCACGGCCGTCCAGTGCACGCCCTGGCTGGGCAGCAAGGCGGTCGGGTACCACACCGCTTCGGCAAAGTAGCGCATGAATTCGCCACGGGCAATCTCGCCATCACCCCTGACATCTGCTGCGGTGAACACGCCCAGAAGGGCCGCGTGCAGCAGACCCTGACCTGCGATGTAGCTGTCCACCACCCGCACTGGCAAGCCCGGCATCATCGATATCTTGGCATCCCACAGGAAACCTGGGCGGCGGGTGATGACCCGTTGCTGCGAGGTGAATGGTTTCCACTGCTCACCCGTTGCGGACAGGTTGAAGGTGCCGGCCATGCAAAGGCGCGCTGCGGCAATGATGGGCTGGCCATCTCGCAGCACGGCTCGGAAATAGCGTTGCACAGGGGCTGGCAGGCCTGTGAGTGCGTCCGAGCTGTAGCGTTGTGGCGCTGGTGACGGCGTCTTGTGGTTGATTCGGTTGGCTTCAAGCCGACTGGTCAGCACTTGCGTGGTGGCAACCCACCGCTGGGTGCCGTAAGCAGAGAGCCCGACAGCCATGCCCAGCAGCAAGCACAAACCTAGTGCGAACCATAGAAGCCATGTCATCTACGTTCCTTCCTTGTCGAGCCAATTGCCGGAATTTAGGCCCTTCAAAGCACTTGGTCTGTTTGATGGCGAACCGATGCCGCCCAAAGCTTTTGTTGGTGCCGATGGGCAGACCCATCCTCAAGGGCTCAGCGCCCGCGCAAAAACAGCGCGTCCAGTTCCTTCATGCTGATTTGCCGCCAGGTCGGGCGGCCGTGGTTGCATTGATCGCTGCGTTCGGTAGCCTCCATCTGGCGCAGCAGGGCGTTCATTTCTTCCAGTGTCAGGCGGCGGTTGGCGCGCACCGCACCGTGGCAGGCCATGGTGGCGAGCAATTCATTTTGGGCGCGCTGGATCACGCCGCTGGCCTCATGCTGGCTGAGTTCGGCGAGCACGCTGCGCGCAAGTTCCACGGCGTCGCCCTGCGCCAGCGTGGTCGGCACCGCGCGCACCGCCAACGTCCGTGCAGAAAACGGGGTGATTTCCAGGCCCAGGATTTCCAGTGTGGCGCTGTGCGCTTCGGCGGTGGCGACTTCGGTGGGTGTGGCGGCAAAGGTGACGGGGATCAGCAGCGGCTGGCTTCGCAGGCGGTCCAGGGGGTTGGCGAACTGCAGGTGCGTCGTAGCATCCTCGGTTTGGTCAGAGTCGGGTTGAACCGCAGAGGTGGCTGCATCACCCGGTGCGGGCGCTGCCCACTGTGCTTTGAGGCGCTCGTACACGATGCGTTCGTGCGCGGCGTGCATGTCCACAATCACCAGGCCCTGAGCATTTTCAGCGAGGATGTAAACGCCCTGGAGTTGCGCCAGCGCGCGGCCCAGCGGCCAGACGGGTGTGTCGGCCGGGCTGTGGCCTGAGGCGTTGTTCTGACCTGACCAGACGGCTGGCAGGTCAGAAGTGAAGGGTGAATCGGAGGCGGTTTGCCAGCCACTGGCGGTGTCAGTTTGATCGGCGTTGGCCTGGTTGCGGGCTGGGTTGACTCCCCACAACGCGCCCAAATCGCTCACCCGGTACCCGACCTGAGCATCAAAATTAATAGCATTCTGCCCTTGTTGGATAAAGGCTTGAGGCTGATTTGGCATGTAAACAGGCTGAGCATCCGAGGCCTGGAATGGGGATAGGCCGGGCGCTTGGCCGGCGTTGGCGACCCATGGTGTGGGCTCGGCTGCACCCGCTTGACCCGCGCGCGGCACCGCCAGCGCGTTGTCCACCGCGCGGCGCACCGCCTGGTGCACGTCGCGGCTGTCGCGAAAACGCACCTCGATTTTGGTCGGGTGCACGTTCACATCGACGCGGGTCGGGTCCATGGTGATGTACAGCGCATACACCGGCTGGCGCTGGCCGTGCAGCACGTCTTCATAAGCGCTGCGGGCGGCGTGGGTCACCACCTTGTCGCGCACAAAGCGGCCGTTGACATAGCAAAACTGCTGGTCGGCGCGCGAACGGGCGGCATCCGGAATGCCAGCGCGGCCCCACACCTTGATAGACGGGGCGTAGTCAGGCTGGCCCGTTGCAGCACGGCTGGAAAAATCCACCCACACCGACTGCGCCACAAAGTCGCCGCCCAATACGTCGGCCAGCCGCTGTTCCAGGGCGGGCAGGCTGCGTAGCTCGCCACAGCGCCGCCATTGCTCCACCAGCTTGCCCTCGTGCCAGATGGCAAAACCGACATCGGGGCGGGCCAGAGCGTGGCGGCGCACGGCCTCCACGCAGTGCGCCAGTTCGGTGGCATCGGTCTTCAGGAACTTGCGCCGCGCGGGGGTTGAAAAGAACAGCTCTTTGACCTCGACCGTGGTGCCCACAGCCCGCGCCACGGGTTTGAGTTCGCCAGTCTGGCCTTCCAGAAGATAGGCATGATTTTGGCCGCTAGCCCTTGACAGGATTGCGCAGTCAGCTATCGAATTAATGGCAGCCAGCGCTTCACCCCGGAAGCCCATGGTACCCACCGACTCCAGATCAGCCAGGCTGCCGATCTTGCTGGTGGCGTGGCGCTTCAGCGCAATCGGCAGCTCGTCGGGCAGGATGCCGCTGCCGTCGTCCTCCACACTGATGAGCCGCACGCCCCCGGCCAGCAGCCGCACGGTGACCTGGGCTGCACCGGCATCGAGCGCGTTATCGACCAGCTCACGCACCACCGAGGCCGGACGTTCCACCACCTCACCAGCGGCAATCTGGCTGATCAGCTCGTCGGGCAGTTCGCGGATCGGGCGGCGGGGTGTGCCGGGTGTTGAGGTGTCGTTCACAAAAAGTTCAGCCAGGATAGGTAAAGGGGTCCAGCAGCGGCACGTCAAATGCGGCAAAGTCGCGTGTGTTGCGGGTTACCACGGTAAGGTGGTGCACTTGGGCGGTGGCGGCAATCATGGCATCTTCCAACAGCGCATCGGACTGGTGGTGCATCAAACGGGCACAGACGCGGAACGTCTGGGCATCCATGGCAAGGATGTTGTGCGTGGCGGCCAGACGGTCCGCCCACAGGGAGATTTCCAGCGCTTTGGCCGGGTTCTGGTCTTTGGTGAGCTCAATGCCGCGCTGGATTTCGCCCAAGGTCACGGCAGATATGTACAAATCGGCATCGGGTGCAGCACCCAGCCAGGCCAACACACCGCCGTGCGGTTTGGCGCGGCGCAGCTCCGACACCACGTTGGTATCGAGCAGAAACATCACAACTCGGGTGCGTCGCGGCGTTGGCATTGACCTCTGGGCGGGATGGGCAAGTCACCGCGTGCGGCCGCGTCCAGCAGCACCTGTTTGAGTGACGGTTGGCTATTGGCTTGCAACTGCCGCCATTGCCCCACGGGCACCAGCACGGCGGCTTCCATGCCGCGCTTGGTCACCAGTTGCGGTCCGCTGGTGAGGCAAGCTTGCAAAAATTCGCTGAATCGCGCTTTGGCATCCTGAACCGGCCATGTGCTCATGAGACCTCCAAAATGACTAGTAATCTGACTAGTTTAGCCGATGTTAGGTCAACGGTCTGGTCGACGGCGGATGCAAGCGCCGCTGTGCTGCCTACCGATACTTTTTGAGATAAGCGTTCTCAAACCAGCGCTTGGCCCAGTGGAACAGGCGGCTTGGCGGCAGGATGAGCTGCCGTTTTTCGTTGCGAAACACCAGTGTGGCGTGGTCGATGGCATCGATGATGCAGACCAGCTCGACCTTGAAGGTGGCGCTGGCTGGCTGGCCCTGCAGTTCGGCCAGCAGGTTTTGAGCTGCGGCCTCGGCTTGCAGGTCGGCCATGTGCGCCTGCTTGGGCATCCAGTCCGGCCCGGGAAAGCTCCCCGAGTCGCCCACCACATAGACACGTTCGGTGCCTTCAACGCGGCACTGCGCATCGGCCTTGAGCAGGCCGCCGGGCGAGCGCGGCAGGTCGGTCTGGTCGAACCACAGGTTGCCGGTCATGCCGGGCATGAACAGGATCAGGTCAGCGGCGAATTCGCCGCCTTCGGTGACGATCTTGTCGGGGCCAAAACTCTTGAGCTTGTGGCCCAGGTGCGTTGCGATGTTGCGCTTCTTCATCTCGGCCAGCAGATGGCCGACGGCTTTGGGGCCGAGCCGGTTGCCAGGCTCTTGGGACGGGTTGAAAAACACCAGTTCGAACTTGTCGCGGCGGCCTTCGCTCTTGAGCTGCTCGTCGGTGCCGAACAAAAACTCGAACATCGGGCCACCGCGCACTGCACTGGGCTCGTTGGGGTTGCCGGCAAAACCCATGGCGATGGTGCCACCAGTCATGGCTTTGAGTCGCTCGCTGAATTTCTCAACTGCCGTGATGCCCTCGCAGGGCGTGATGGCATGCTCGATGCCAGGCAGCTTTTTGAGGAAACGTCCGCCCGAGGCAATGATCAGCGCGTCGTTGCGCACTTCGTCGCCGGTGCTGGTTTTGACGACCCGGCCGCCCTCAGCCAGGCCGGTCACGTCGGCCCGAACGTGCTTCACCCGCATGCGTGCAAAAAAAGCCTTCAGGTCAATGGTGAGTTGCGCCCGGTTGCGCAGGCCGCTGGGAATCCAGATGGTGCCGGGCAGGTAATGCAGCTCGGCACGCGGGGCGATCAGGGTGATCTCGGCGCTGGCATACCGCTTTCGCAGCTCGCGCACGGACGAGAGTGCGCCAAAACCCGCGCCAATGATGGTGATGTGATGGTTCATGCAGTAACTCAGCCCAGGCGCAGCCAGGCCGCCAGCAGCAGCGCAGCCAGGCAGGCCCAGCCCGAAAACAGCCAGCGCCACAGCGGCCAGCGCGGCACGAAGCCGACGCCATTGACCAGACCCGCGCTCATGGCCCAGAAAACCAGCATTGACAAGCCGTGGTCGGCGCTGCCGTCCGCCCTGGCAAAGACGAACGGGTAGATGCTGCCGCCGATCATGATGATCAGCGCCGCCAGCAGGCTCAGCGGCCGCATTTTGGTGGCGCTGATTTCAGGCGCGGCGTTGGCCACGGGGGCCTCAATCTTTGTTGTCACGGGCATCTTCGCGGGCCTGCTGGTTTTCACCCCACATGGCGTTCAGGATGGCCAGTAACACCGCAAACCCAACGCCCAATATCCAGGCAAAATACCACATAAAAAATCCTTCCTTGCAGTGCAAGCACTGCGTTAATTGGGGGTGACCGGTGCGCCAGGCAGGGTCTCAATAAGCCGCATGGTCGTTTTCCTTGATATAGGCCGCCGTCACCTTGCCACGCATCACGCTGTAGGCCCAAGAGGTGTAAATGATGATCAGCGGCATGAAGATCATCGTGGCCCAGAACATGATGCCCAGCGTCATCTGGCTTGACACGCTGTCCCATACCGTCAGGCTCGAGGCCAGGCTGGTGCTCGAAGGCATCACAAACGGGAACATCGACGCGCCTGCGGTGCCAATGACGCCCACAATGGCCAGTGACGAGGTCACAAAAGCGCTCAAAGTGCGGCGCATGGCGACCAGCACGGCGGTCAGCGCAGCACCCAGGACGCCCAGCGCGGGCAGTACCCAGATCAGCGGTTGCTGACCGTAATTGGCCATCCAGGCGCCGGCTTCACGCACCACGGTTTTGGACAGCGGGTCAGGCATGGCAGAGCCATTGACCACCGAGGTGATGCGGTAGCCGTCAATCGACTGCAGCCAGACACCAGCGGCGACAAACGCCAGGATCATCACCACCGCGGCACCGATGGTGGCCCTGGCAGTGCGCGCCTGGATGATGCCTTCAGTGCGGTGTGCCAGATAGCTGCCACCCTGCATGGTGATCATCGCGGTGCTGACCACGCCGGTCAGCAGGGCAAACGGGTTCAGCAGTTGCCAGAAACTTCCGGTGTAGGTGGACGTCAAGTAGGCGTCAAACTGGAAAGGCACACCTAGCAGCAGGTTGCCAAACGCCACACCAAAGATCAGCGGTGGCACGGCGCCGCCGATGAACAACCCCCAGTCCCAGACACTGCGCCAGGTGGGGTTGTCGATCTTGCTGCGGTAGTCAAACCCCACCGGTCTGAAGAACAGCGCCCACAACACCACCAGCATGGCCCAGTAAAAGCCGCTGAATGCCGTGGCATAGACCAGCGGCCAGGCCGCAAAAATGGCACCGCCGCCGGTGATGAACCACACCTGGTTGCCGTCCCAGTGCGGCCCGACGGTGTTGATAACGACGCGGCGCTCCAGATCATTGCGGCCGACAAAGGGCAGCAGCGTGCCCACGCCCATGTCGTGGCCGTCCATGATGGCAAAGCCGACCAGCAGCACGCCGACCAGCAGCCACCAGATGATTTTTAAGGTTGAATAATCAAACATGATGCATTTTTCCTTCAGGCGTGTGCTGGAGCAACGTGTATGTCGATCTCATTTTGATAGCGGCCCGTGCCCAGGCTACCTGGGCCCATGCGGGCAAACTTGATCATCAGGAACATTTCCACCACCAGCAGCACGGTATAGAAACTGATGAATCCGGTGAGCGACCCGTACAGGCTGCCCACGCTCAGGGTCGATACCGACATGTGGGTCGGCAGCACGCCATAGATGGTCCACGGCTGGCGGCCATATTCAGCCACAAACCAGCCCAGCTCACAGGCCAGCCAGGGTGCTGGCAACATCAGCAGCGCCCATTTGAGCAGCCAGGGTTTCTGCTTGCAGTTGGTTTTGACGGTGCTGTAAAACGACAGGCCAAATAGCATCAGCATGGCAAAACCCAGGCCGACCATGATGCGAAAGCCCCAGAACATGGGCAGCACGCGTGGCACCGTGTCGTTCACGGCCTGGTCGATGATCTCTGGCGTGGCCTGATTCACATCCACCACATATTTGCGCAGCAGCAGGCCAAAGCCCAGATCACCCTTGTATTTTTCGAATTGCGCTTTGGCGACGGCATCATCGCGGTTGGCGCGCAAGGCTTCCAGCGCACTGACTACCTGGATGCCGAGCACAATGCGCTCGCGGTTTCTGGCCTTGATCTCATGGATGCCCGGGATCTCCTTGGTCAGGGAACGCGTGCCGATGACGCCCATGACCCATGGAATATCCACTTCCCAATTGTTTTTCTGCTCTTTTTCATTGATGCCAGCCAGCAGGGTCAGTCCGGCCGGTGCAGGCTTGGTTTCCCACATCGCTTCCATGGCGGCCAGCTTGGTTTGCTGGGCTTCACCCACGGTGTAGCCGGACTCGTCACCGAGCACAATCACCGAGCAGACACTGGCCAGGCCAAACGCGGCCGCCACGCGGAAGCTGCGTTTGGCAAACTCGATGTTGCGGCCTTTGAGCAGGTACCAGCTGGAAATCGACAGCACAAACATGGCACCGGTGGTGTATCCGGCCGAGACGGTATGCACAAACTTGGCCTGCGCATCCGGGTTGAACAACACCGCCCAGAAGTCGGTCATTTCCATGCGCATGGTCAGATAGCTGAACTCCGAGCCCACCGGGTTCTGCATCCAGCCGTTGGCGATCAGGATCCACAGCGCTGACAGGTTGGTGCCCACAGCCATCAGCAAAGTTACCAGCAGATGCTGGCGTTTGGAGAGCCTGTCCCATCCAAAAAAGAAAAGGCCGATCATGGTGGATTCCAGAAAGAAGGCCATCAACCCCTCAATGGCCAGTGGTGCGCCAAAGATGTCACCCACATAGTGCGAGTAGTAGGCCCAGTTGGTACCAAACTGGAATTCCATCGTGATGCCAGTGGTCACGCCCAAGGCAAAGTTGATGCCGAAGAGCTTGCCCCAGAAGCGCGTCATGTCTTTCCAGACGACGTTGCCGGTCATTACATAGACGCTTTCCATGATGACCAGTATCCAGACCATGCCGATGGTGAGTGGCACAAACAGGAAGTGATACAACGCCGTAACAGCAAACTGCAAGCGCGACAAATCCACCAATTCATTTGAAATCAAGGCTGTTCTCCTTTTTGTCCGAGCTGGCACCCGACGAAAGAAACTGGTCGGACACCAGTTTTGCATCAACTGCCACACGCTGATCATGAAAAAACGCCCACCAAATACCCGTCAGCACAACGAGCTTCACAATCACGGCAATGGCCAGCTTGGTGACGAGTGACTTGTCAGGGGTTTTCATGGCATCGATGTCGGCAATATAAGAACATACTTATCAATAACTGTGCCAGCTTCATGGAAATCAAAAAATGCCTTTGTTCTCAATATGATGTAGGTCAATTCTGATCATCAAATAACTTTGAAATTCTGCCAAAAATGGCGGCACTGTCAACGATGGCAGGATAAAGGCTGTCATTGGCTGCCGCTGCCTGATCGTCTGACGGGGCCAGCACACCCCGCAGCTTGAAACCGGGCACCGCGTTGCTGAGGATAATCGCGGGCTATGGACATCATCATGACTCTTCTGGATTTCATTCTGCACGTGGACAAGCACCTTGAAGTGTTTGTGCAGAACTACGGAGCCTGGGTGTATGCACTTCTTTTTCTGATCATCTTTGTGGAGACCGGCGTGGTGGTCATGCCGTTTCTGCCGGGCGACTCCTTGCTGTTTGTGGTGGGTGCCATGTGCGGTGTGGGGGTTATGAGTTACCCGCTGTCGGTGGGCTTGCTGCTGGCGGCGGCGATTCTGGGCAACCAGTCCAACTACACCATTGGTCGCTACTTTGGGCCCAAGGTGTTTGGCTGGGAGGATTCACGATGGTTCAACAAAAAAGCCTTCGACCAGGCCCATGCGTTCTATGAAAAGTATGGCGGCATCACCATTGTGGCCGCGCGGTTCATGCCGTTTTTGCGCACGTTCGCGCCGTTTGTGGCGGGCGTAGCGCAGATGACGCGGCGTCGGTTTACCTCGTTTGACGTGCTCGGTGGCACGCTGTGGGTGGTCGGGGTGATCACCGTCGGCTACTTTTTTGGCAACATTCCCTGGGTCAAGCTCAATCTGGACAAAATCATCTGGGCGATCATTCTGGTGCCGGGGATGTTTGTGCTGGCGGGTGCCTGGCGCGCCCGGGGCAAGCCCGCCTGATGCCCATTGGGACCGCGCACCATGTCCGCACGCGGCTCCAACAATGACGGCCATGTCCAATGGCTGCCTTCAGACGGTGGCTGGGTGCTGCAACTGCATCACGATTGGCGCGGCTACGCCCCTGACAAAACGCAGGCGGCTCCCGACAGGCTCACGCAGGGTCTGATCACTGTCGATGTGGCTCGGTTGGCCGCGTGGGATGCCAACCTCCCGTCCTCGCTATGGGCCTTGCTCGGCCCGCTGGCGCAGCGCGGTCTGGCGCTGGACATCAGCGCGCTGCCCGCTGCAGTGCGTGCACCGCTGCGCCTGGCGCTGCAGGCGCAAAGCCAGCCACTGGAGCCTGCGCGTGCCGAGGCTGACGTCAGCGTGCTGGGTGTGATTCGCGAGAGCCTGAGCTGGAACGAGCTTCGCACCACCGTGGCCTTTGTCGGTGAGTTGCTGTTGTCGATCGGGCGGCTGCGCCAGCGGCCCCGCGTGTTTCGCCTGGCAGACCTGTTGCACCAGATGGATGAAATGGGCCCGCGCAGTCTGCCCATTGTGGGTCTGACCACGTTTCTGGTGGGCCTGATGCTGGCCTATATGAGCGGCGCGCAACTCGACCGCATTGGCGCGCCCAACCTGATTGCCGATGTGGTCACCGTCGGGATGGTGCGTGAGCTTGCCGCCCTGATGACCGGGGTGATTCTGGCCGGTCGCATTGGTGGTGCCATCGCCGCCGAGTTGGGCACCATGACGGTGAACGAGGAGGTGGATGCCTTGCGCGCCCTGGGCATTGACCCGATGGTGCATCTGGCGCTGCCAAGGCTGTTTGGCATGCTGCTGACCGCGCCGTTCCTGATCGCTTTCGCCATGGTGGTGGGTGTGCTGGCGGGCTTGCCTGCAGTGACGCTGGTGTATGGTGTGTCGACCCCCGATTACCTGCACAAGAGCATGCTGGCGCTGAACTGGACGCATCTGTGGATTGGCCTGTTCAAAGGCACCATGTACACCCTGCTGGTGGTGATTGCGGGCTGCCGCGAGGGCTTTTATGCCCAGCACAATGCGCAGGCGATTGGCCTGGCCACCACGCGCGCGGTGGTCAAGGCGCTGGTGTGGATGGTGACTGCGGCCTGCGCCAGCACCGTGGTTTTTCAAAGCCTGGGGTATTGAATGACGACGCTGCTGCGCGTTGAAGGGCTGGCCATGGGCTGGGGTGGGCGGGTGATCTCGCGGGATCTGACTTTCGACGTCCAGCGCGGTGAGATTCTGGTCCTCATGGGGGGAAGCGGCTGTGGCAAAAGCACGCTGATGCGGCATCTGGTGGGGCTGGAGCAACCTATGCAGGGGCATGTCTGGTTTGAAGGTGCCGATCTGCACCATGGAGACCCGATGGCTCTCGCCGTCTTGCGCAGGCATTTTGGTGTGATGTTCCAGGCCGGTGCCCTGTGGAGTTCGATGACGGTGGGTGAGAATTTGCTGCTGCCGTTGCGCCTGTTTTCGCCGCGGTCGGAACGGGCCATGGTGCAGATGGCAGAGTTCCGGCTGGCGCTGGTCGGCCTGCAGGGCAGTTTTCACGCCATGCCTTCCACGCTGAGTGGTGGCATGATCAAGCGTGTGGCGATTGCCAGGTCACTGATGCTCAACCCGGATGTGGTGTGTCTGGATGAGCCCGCCTCGGGGCTGGACCCGGTGAACGCCGCGCGGCTGGATGAACTGATCATGGCGCTGCGCGAGCACCTGGGCACCACGGTGATTCTGGTCACGCATTCGGTGCAGAGCATTTTTGCCGTCGCAGACCGGGCCTTATTTTTGGATGATCAACTGAAAACCATGACCGCCATCGACACCCCGAACGCCTTGCTGGCCCATGGCCCGCAGCGGGTGCGCGATTTTTTGCAGTATGCGAGGCAATGCGCATGAAGCCCAGCGCGCTTGCCTTTCGGGTCGGCTTGTTTGTGCTGCTGGGCATCGCCCTGCTGGTGACCAGCATCGCCTTTGTGCTGGGCGGCCAGATTTTCACCAGCCGTGAGCAGGTGGTGATGCGTTTTAGCGGTTCGGTGTATGGCCTGCAGGTTGGCTCGCCGGTGGTGTTTCGTGGTGTCACGATCGGTTCGGTGACCGGCATCGGTCTGGCGCTCAACAGGCAGGCGGAGCGCATCGAAATTCCGGTGACCGCGATGCTTGATCGCGAGAAGGTCATGTTGCTGGGTCCACCACAAAACAGCGTTGCGCAAGCCTTGGCGCATCTGCTTGATCAGGGTTTGAGTGCCCGACTGGCCAGCCAGAGTTTGCTGACGGGCCAGTTGTATGTGGATCTGGACTTGCGTCCCACGCTGGTCAAACCCGGGCCGACGAACCCGGCGACAGCCGTGCCTGACATTCCCACCCTTCCCAGCACCGTGCAGGCCTTGCAGGCGCAGCTCGAAGGGGTGGATCTGAAGGCAGCGCTGCAGGACCTGACGGCCATCGCCAAAGCCGCGCGGCAAATCCTGCAGGACCCGCAGCTCAAAGCTACCCTGACCAACTTGGCCGGGCTCAGTGCCGAACTGCGCACCTTGGCGCAAAGCGTGCAGCGCGAGGTCAAGCCATTTTCTGGGGCGGCGCAAGCCACGCTGGCGCAGACCAGCAGCGCAGCAAGCGCACTGGCCCAGGCGGGCGAGCGCATTGCGCAGGTGGCGCAGCGGCTGGATGCCACCCTGGCCCCCGATGCACCCTTGCTGCAGAGCTTTCAGCGCACGGCGGGTGAATTGGCCCTTACCGCGAAAAACCTGCGCAATACGACAGGTAACGATGGCGAACTGATGCAAAACCTCAACCGCGCCGCCAGCGATGTGGCGCGGGCCGCCCATCAGATCGGCGAGCTGGCTGATCTGCTGCAGCGCCAGCCTGATGCGCTGCTGCGTGGCCGCACGGTTGAACCCTGATGTCGTGCCAGCGACACCAGTTGACCTCCAATGGATGCTCATGATGAATGTTCTGACTTTTAGCCGCGATCAAGCAGCCAGCTTTTCCAGCGTCGTCAGGTCCAGGCGAACTGGTTGGTGGCTGGCCGTGCTGTTGATGTCGGCGTTGGTTGGCTGTGCCAGTCGCGCGCCGGACCCCACGCTGTATCTGTTGCGCAGCGATCCGCCGCCAGGCGTTTCGGTGCCAGCAGAAGCGGCTCCAACAACCCACGTCAGCCACTGGCAGCTGGTGCTGCCGGTGCGCGTGCCTGAGTACCTGGAGCGCACGGCCATGCTGCTGCCGCAGGGGGCCAATGGTCTGCAGCCAACGTATAGCAAGCGCTGGGCCGAATTGCTCTCCAGCAGCGTCCCGCGCGTGCTGGCGCAAGACCTCAACACACTGCGCGGACTGGGCAGCGTGTGGACCTCGCCGGTGCCAGACAGCCTGGTGCTCAAGGGGCAACTGCGGGTGGAGGTGCTGGCCTTTGACGTTGATCCTCATGGTGCAGCGGTCACGCTGAAGGCGCGCTGGACCACCGCAGGCGCGAATGCATCAGATACACCGCGCGCGCACCTCACAACGATCACCGTGCCGAGTGCGACTAGCGATACCGACAGCCTGGTCAGCGCACACCGCCTGGTCTTGTGGCAGCTGGCGCAGGCTATTGCCAAAACGCTGGACTGATGGGTTTGGCGTCTTTTTTCAGTGTCGCTGTAAGAAAGTGGCGTCGGGCGCGACAGACAGCTAATCACTGAACGCCATGAAAACCTCCAAACTTGTCCTGCTTGCCTTCGTTGTTGCAGCCATCGCAGCATTTTTTGCGCTGGACTTGAGCCGTTTTCTGAGTCTGAATTACCTCCAGCAAAGCCACGCCAGCTTTGTGGCCCTGTATGAACGCCAGCCGTTCACGGTGGCTGCTGCCTACTTTGTGCTGTATGTGCTGACCACGGCGCTGTCCTTCCCGGGGGCCACCATCCTCACGCTGGCGGGTGGGGCCATTTTCGGCTTGGGCTGGGGGCTGCTGCTGGTGTCGTTTGCGTCCAGCCTGGGTGCCACGTTGGCGTTTTTGACCGCGCGTTTTGTGTTGCGTGACAGCGTTGAGTCGCGCTTTGGCCAGCGGCTCAAGGACATCAACCGGGGGCTGGAAAAAGACGGCGCGTTTTACCTGTTCACCCTGCGGCTGGTTCCGCTGGTACCGTTTTTTGTCATCAATCTGGCCATGGGGCTCACCAACATGCGCGTCGGTGTGTTCTATCTGGTCAGCCAGATTGGCATGCTGGCGGGCACGGCGGTGTATGTGAATGCGGGCACGCAGTTGTCGCAGATCAGCTCGCTGCAAGGCATTCTGAGCCCGGGGCTGATTGGCTCATTCGTGTTGCTCGGCGTGTTTCCGCTGCTGGCGCGCAAGGGGGTGGATGCCATCAAAAAGCGCCAGGTCTATGCCCGCTGGTCGGCGGTGCTGCCCAAAACGTTTGACCGCAATCTGGTGGTGATTGGTGCGGGTGCCGGTGGGCTGGTGTCGGCCTATATTGCAGCCGCCGTCAAGGCCAAGGTCACGTTGGTTGAAGCCCACAAAATGGGCGGCGATTGCCTGAATTATGGCTGTGTGCCCAGCAAGGCACTGATCAAAAGTGCCCGCCTGGCGCACCAGATGCAGCACGCCGATTGCTATGGACTCGATAGCTGCTTGCCCATTTCAGATAAGGGCCGAGGGGCAATTTCTTTCAAGAAAGTGATGGCACGAGTGCACGCGGTCATTGCCGCCATTGCGCCGCATGACAGCATTGAACGCTACACCAACTTGGGCGTGGAGGTGCGCAAGGGCCACGCGAAAATCATCAACCCCTGGACGGTGGAAATCGCCCTGAACGATGGCGGCAAGCAGCGCCTGACCACCCGCAACATCGTCATTGCAGCGGGTGCCCGGCCGTTTGTGCCGCCGCTGCCCGGCCTGGCCGAGGTGGGTTATGTCACCAGCGACACCTTGTGGGACAGCTTTGCCCAGCTTGACGAGGTGCCGCGTCGGCTGGTGGTGCTGGGCGGCGGGCCGATTGGTTGTGAGCTGGCGCAGAGCTTTGCCCGCCTGGGCTCGCAGGTCACACAGGTGGAAATGGCCCCGCGCCTGATGATGCGTGAAGACCTGGAAGTCTCCGGCCTGGTGATGGATGCGCTGCGCGACGATGGCGTGACGGTCTTGACCGGGCACAAGGCGCTGCGTTGTGAAGCCTTCCCGGGCGAGCCCGCGCCAGGGCAGGGCGAAGATGGCGCACCGATGGTCGCTCACCGTCGCGGCGGTGTGCTGGTGGTTGAGCACGAAGGCCGCGAACGGCGCATCGAATTTGACGAGTTGCTGTGCGCCGTGGGGCGGGTGGCGCGGCTCACCGGTTACGGCCTCGAAGACATCGGCATCCCAGTCGGCAAAACGGTGGACATCAACGACTACCTGCAAACCATCTACCCCAACATCTACGCCGTGGGCGACGTGGCCGGGCCGTTCCAGTTCACCCACACGGCTGCGCATCAGGCCTGGTATGCGGCTGTGAATGCACTTTTTGGCGACCTGAAGCGCTTCAAGGCCGATTACTCGGTGATCCCCTGGGCCACGTTCACCGATCCCGAAGTGGCCCGCGTAGGCCTCAATGAGCAGGACGCACTGGCGCAGGGCGTGGCATTTGAAGTCACGCGCTACGGTATCGACGACCTGGACCGCGCCATTGCCGACAGCGAGGCGCGCGGCTTTGTCAAGGTGTTGACCGTGCCCGGCAAGGACCGTATTCTGGGTGCCACCATCGTCGGCACCCAAGCCGCTAATCTGCTGGCCGAGTTTGTGCTGGCGATGAAACACGGCCTGGGCCTGAACAAGATTCTGGGCACCATCCACACCTACCCGACGCTCTCCGAGGCCAACAAATACGCCGCCGGTGAATGGAAGCGCGCCCACCAGCCCAAGCGCCTGCTGGCGTGGGTGGCGAAGTACCACGACTGGAAGCGCGGCTGAGCTTCATGTCAGGTTTTGCCAGCGGTCTGTTGGTGTGAACAGGGTGCCCAAAGTCACCGACCTGGCCTTGTCAGGCTGCGACACTCAACGGTTAATTTTTTCAAAGCGCCTGCGCCTCGGGCTGCAGTTCTATCAAGCACCATGAGAACACTGGTTTTATTCAATTACGACTGGGACAAGGAAGGTTTTGACCGCAACGCCACCGGCTACCCCCATGACACGGCAGGCTTTGACCTGTTCAGCTTTCCCAGCAACGCCCACCTGCTGTGGTTTGACATGCAACGCTTTGTCGACAAGCTGGCGCGCCAGGCGCAGCGGCCGGGCTGGACAGCGGTGGTATCCAACCACGAACAGTTCGGCGCGCTGGCCGCCGCCCTGCTGGCCGAGCGCATGGGCTGGCCGGGCACCTCGGTGGTGGCCGTACTGGCTTGCCAGCACAAGCTGTATGCGCGCCAGGTCTTGCAGCAGGTGTGCCCCGAGGCCAACTGCGGCTTTGAATTGCTCGATGCCGCCTATGGAGATCCGGTGCCCGAGGGGCTGCACTACCCGGCCTTTGTCAAGCCGGTGAAGGCCGCGTTTTCGGTGCTGGCGCGCACCGTGGCGAATCGCTCCGAGTTGCAGGCGCACACCCGCTTTGGCTACTGGGAGCTGTGGGTGATCCGCCACCTGGTCGAGCCGTTTGAGCGCATCTCGCGCCAGCACCTGCCGCAGGCAGGCACGGCGCACCGGCTGCTGCTGGAGGAGCCGGTCACTGGCGCGCAGTACAACCTGGACGGCTATGTGTTTGGCGGCGAGGCCGACTTCATCGGCGTGGTCGATGCCATCCACTACCCAGGTACGCAGGCTTTCATGCGCTTTGAATACCCGAGCCAACTGGGTGAGGCGATTCAAATGCGGGCCTTTGACGTGGCGCGGCGCTTTCTGGCGGCGGTGGGTTTTGAGCACGGCCTGTTCAACATGGAGTTCTTTTACGATGCAGCTAGCGACCGGCTGACAGTGATCGAATTCAACCCGCGCATGGCGTCACAGTTTTCTGACCTCTACCTGCGGGTGGAGGGTCTGGACCTGCACCAGTGGGCGCTGACGCTGGCGCATGGGCAGGATCCGGCCACGCTGCCCCGTGCGGTGCCCAGTGCGGGTGCGGCGGCGAGTTTTGTGTATCGCAGTTTTTCGCAGCAGGCGGTGGTGCCCCAGCCCAACGCGGCGCAGAAAAAAGCGCTGTTCAGTACCTTTCCGGACGCCTTGCTGTTTGAGTTTCCCAAAACGCCTTCGCAGATAGAGCGTGACTTCAAATGGCTGAGCAGCTACCGCTATGGCATCGTGCATCTGGCAGCCGCCGATGCGCAGGCGCTCAAGCTGGACTGCGAACGCGCCAGCGGCTTGCTGGGCTGGCCCGCTCCGTATGCTGACGATGTGGCCTGCGACACCCCGGCGCACCCCTCGCCGGGTGCATCTGTGCCAGCACCCGTCGATGGGCTTTTGGCCCTGCCTGCCCGTACTTGATGCACTTTTTGCTAACCTTGGACTCAACGTTCACACTTTCTTCAGGAGAAATGTCATGATGTCAATGACCTGGTTGCGCCGCCTGGCCGCCTTGCTGATGGTGGCCTCACTGGCTGGCTGTGGTGCCATGCTGGCGCAAAACCCTTCAGGCGCTTATCGCCCGGTCAACGCCGTGGCAGACAAGCCTGAAGCCAATCTGCTGCTCAAGGGTGCGGATGTCACCGCCTATTTCACCGACGGCAAATATGTGCAGGGCAGCCCGCAGTTCCACAGCGCCTATGAAGGCGTGGACCTGCGTTTTGCCTCGGCACAGAGCAAGGCTTTGTTTGACCAGGCACCCACCAAATACCTGCCGCAGTACGGTGGCTACTGTGCCAACGGCATGGTCTATGCCATTCCGTGGGGCGGCGACGCCAACACCTGGAAGATCATCGATGGCAAGCTCTACATCTTTGGCGGCCAGGGCTCCAAAGACGCGTTTGAGCTGGACGAAAAAACCAATCTGGCATTGGCAGACACATACTGGGCCGAAGAGGTCAGGGGCCACAACAGCTTCTGGCAGCGCACCAAACGCATGATTTTCCGGGTGCCGCATTACAAGAGTGGCGAGGAGCTGGCCAAAATGGTCGCAGCTGCCAAGGCAAAATCCTGAGGCAGGGCTTTTTTATATAGAAAAGTGGCCTCCAGCCCTCATGCAACAAGGGCTGACAGCTATCAAATTCATGAACCGCCGTCAAACCATCAGCGCACTGGGCTGGAGTGCGGCTGGCCTGCTGGGCGGCTGCTCGGTGGGGCCGGGACCGGGTACGGCTATGGATGCCGACACGCCGCGTCAGGTGGCCAGCGCGCGCCGCTACCCGGTGGCCTGGTGCTTTAGCTCGGGTGGGCCGCGCGGCTTTGTGCATGTGGGCGTGCTCAAGGCGCTGCATGAGCTGGGCCTCAAACCCGATCTGGTGATGGGCAGTTCGGTGGGCGCGCTGGTGGGTGGGCTCTACGCCGGTGGCGTGTACGCGGGGCAACTCGAGTCCATGGCGATGCAGGTCAGCCTGAGCAGCCTGTTTCGGCTCCACTTGCGGGGTGAGGGCTGGATCAGCATCGCCGGGCTGGCTGACCTGGTCAACGATGATGTGCATAGCCAGCGCCTGCAACAGTTTGCCATTCCGTTTGCGGCCGTTGCCAAGGCGCAGGCCAGTGGCGCACTGGTGGCTTTCAATTGGGGCAACGCCGGGCTGGCTGTGCAGGCCGCCTGCAGCATTGAGGGACGGATTGCACCTGTGCGCATTGGTGGCACCGCTTATGTGGATGCTGATCTGGTCAGCCCGATGCCGGTGCGCCTGGCCAAAAGTCTGGGGGCGATCAAGGTGCTGGCGGTGGACGCATCCGCTTATGAGGACCAGGCCCCGCCGGGAGCTGAGAGTTACCGCGCCTCTGACCTGCGCAAGCGCGCACTCACCCAAGCCGATGCCGCGCACGCTGACCTGGTTCTGCACCCCGAATTTGGCTACTACACCGGTGCCAGCCAGGAATACCGCCAGCGCACCATCGAGGCCGGTTACCGGCAAACCTTGCAGCAGGCGCAGGCGCTGCGGGCATTGCACGGGCTGTCATGACGTTTGAAGTTCTCCAATGGGCGCATGACAGCTTTCTGCTGTCTTGCGCGGCCTACCCGGTGACTGTGGTACTGGCTTACTTTGTCGTCTTCGCACTTCTGACGGCGCTGTGCCTGCCGGGTGCGGCGGCGTTGATGCTGCTGGCCGGTGCCGGTTTTGGCTTGACCTGGGGCAGCCTGCTGGCCACGCTGGCGTCTACTGCAGGGGCTTGTCTGACCATGTTGGGCGCACGTTACCTGTTGCGCCACCGTGTGGAGTCGCGCTGGGCTGCGCGTCTGCACCAGGTCAACCAGGGTTTGCAGGCACAAGGTGCGATGTATCTGCTGTCGCTGCGCCTGTTGCCGGTGATTCCGTTTGTGCCGCTGAACCTGATCAGCGGGCTGACCCGGCTGCCGGTCTGGACCTTTTTCTGGGCCAGTGCCGTTGGCATGCTGCCCGGCACCGTGGTGTATGTCTATGCGGGTACGCAGCTGGCTACGGTGCGTTCGGTTGAGCAACTGTGGTCCAGGAATTTGCTGGCGGCGTTGGCGGCACTGAGCCTGTTGCCCCTCATGGCCTTGCGCCTGCAGAAAAAACCACACTAGCGCCACGGGTCACAGCAATCCGGCCAGCCACATCACCTCGCGCCAGGCTTGCAGCTTGCGATCGAAAGACCAGCTGGCATTGGCCGGGCTGGTGGACGGAAGGTGAACCACTGGTAACCCCAACGTGCGGCTGTGCCGGGCGTGGCGATAGCTTTCGCCGCCGTTGTGGGCGATCAGCCGCAGTTCCGGGCAGCGGCGGTGCAGTGCGGCGAGGTCGTTGACCTGTGGCTGGCGAATCGCGCTGTCGAGGCTGCCTTCGCGCTCGCAGGAGGCGTACACATCCCACAGACCAATGCCATGGTCCAGCAGCGCGTTAATACGTTTTTCATAGCTGTCAGCCCTTATATCGAAAGGGCTAGAGGGCCAAATAGCTTGAAGAATTTTCCAGAACCCATTTTGTGGGTGGGCGTAATACTGCTGGCGCGCCAGTGAGCTGGCCCCAGGAAAGCTGCCCAGCACCAGCATCCGGGTGTGATCAGAGATGAGAGGCGCCAGGCCAGTCAGTCGCAAGGGTTCAGTCATGGCAGACAAGGATCAGGCACCCACCTTCAAAAACAGCTCCCGGTCCGGCGCAAAGTTGGCGTGCAGCGGCAATAGTGCGCCGCCCAGGGCACGGGCGTCGGGGCCGACCTCCCCCGCGATGACATTCGCGTTCCACAGACCTTCCCAGTTGTAGGCCTGCAAACAGGCCTGGGTGGCCGCTATCAATTGCGACAGCAGTTCACGGCTGAAAGAGCCGTCAATCACCACCGCGTCAATGTCCAGAAAGGCCGTGCCGCTGACCACCGTGAGCGCCAACGCATTGGCGGCGCGAAGGGTCCAGCCACGGGTCTCGACCTCATAAGGAGGTGTCAGCGCCCGCTCGTCATAAGCGGCATGCGGGTCAAGATGATGTGTGGACAGGCGGTGCTCCAGCTCCCACAAGGAGGCGTGGCTGATCAGCTGGTCGGGCGCTTTGCTGCCAGAGGCCAGCCGCAGGGGCAAGGAGGCCACCGCCCCTGAGTTGCCGTGCACACCGCCATGCAAGTGCGAGTTGATCACCAGCCCGCCGCCCACAAAGGTATCGACAAACAGGTACAAAAAGTTTTTCAGGTCGCGCCCGCGCCCCGCTACCAGCTCGGCCACGCAGGCAGCCGAGGTGTCTTTGGCAAAACTGACCGGCACCTCGGTCATGGCCTGCACCTGGGCGGGCAGATCAATCTGGTTCCAGGCTTCGGATTGCGCCTCGGACAGCCCCAGCATGCGGTGCCAACCACCCATCTGAAACGGTGCCGCCAGGCCAATGCCCACCAGCCGGTCCTTGAGCGGCCCCAACGACGCATGCATGGACTGCATGTGTTCGGCCACAGTGGGCAAGAGCGTGGCAATGTCCGGAAACGCATAGTCCAGCCGATGGCGCCGGCGTACCTGGCCCGTGAAATCGACCAGCAGCCAGTCGGCGCTGCGCCGGCCGATCTTGACGCCCATGGAAAACGCGCCGTCCGGGTTCAGCGCCAGCGGGATCGACGGCTGGCCGATGCGCCCGCGCACGCGGCTTTGCTTGAGGATCAGGTTGTCGTCTTCCAGCCGGGTGGTGATCAGGCCGATGGTTTGCGCGGTCAGGCCGGTCAGGCGCGCAATGTCGGCCTTGGGCAGGCTGCCGTTGAGGCGAATGGCCTGCAAGACCACCCGCTCGTTGAATTGGCGCATGCCCACATGGTTGGAACCACGTGGGCGCAGCAGTACAGGGGTCGGAGTCGTGGCGTGGGCCTTGGCGGGTGTCATGGCCGCAGATTTTCGCCGATGACCCCTTTGCGCAAGATGAAGTTGCCAAAAGGCTGCAACTCGCCGGTGATCACGATGGCGTAAGCGGCCCGGGCGCGCTCATAAAAAGCATAGCGCTCAATGCTCTCTGCGCTTTGGTGTGGCAGCAATTCGGGGGTGATCACCTCGATCACCTCGCGCTGCATGGCCGAGCGATACCCCACCGGCTGGTCGCTGACCCCCATGAAACCCACCGGGTGGGTCACGTCGGCGGCCAGTGGCAACAACGTGGTGACGGCCTGTACCACTTGCAGCATCGACGTACCCGGCAGCCGAATCACCGGCTTGCCAGCGGCGATGCTCATGGCGGTGAAGTTGGCATCGACCAGCACCAGCGCTTCGTCATGGCCCATTTCCATCAAGATTTTCAGCAGCTCGGGGGTGAGCAGGGGCGGGATTCCTTTGAGCATGGGGCACTTTCAGGCCAGGGCTTCGAGCGGCAGTTCATCGACGGTTTTGGCACCGGTCATCACCGCCACGGTGTCGCTCATGCTGATCACCTTGGGGTTGACCACGCCGGCGCGTTTGCCCAGCCGCTGGATGTGGATGCGATCGGCCACCTCAAACACGTGCGGCATGTTGTGGCTGATCAGGATCACCGGCAGGCCCTTGTCGCGCACCCGGCGGATCAGCTCCAGCACCATATTGCCTTCTTTGACACCGAGCGCGGCGGTCGGTTCGTCCATGATCACTACGTGTTGGGCAAACGCTGCAGCGCGGGCCACCGCCACGCATTGGCGCTGGCCACCGGAGAGTGTTTCCACCGCCTGCGTCATGGAGCGGATACCGACCTTGAGGTCGTTCATGCGGGCAATCGCCTGGTTCAGCATCTCTTTCTTGTCGAGCAACTTCAGCAGTTGGCCAAGAAAACCGGGTCTGAGGATTTCGCGGCCGAGGAACAGGTTCTCGGCAATGCTCATGGCGGGAGCCACAGCCAGGTCCTGGTAAACCGTCTCGATGCCGGCGCGACGGGCGTCGATGGGTGATTTGAAGTGCACGGGTTTGCCGTCCAGAAATATCTCGCCTTCGGTGGGAATGGCCGCCCCGGAGAGCGCCTTGATCAGTGAGGACTTGCCCGCACCGTTGTCGCCAATCACAGCCAGAATTTCACCGGCCCGCAGTTCAAAATCTGTGCCGTCCAGCGCTGTGACTTGTCCGTAACGCTGCACGATGCCCTTGGCTTGCATGACCAACGGTTGGGATGTGTTGTTACCCATATCAGTTCTCCAAAAAGTTGGGCATTTGGCGCACCACGGCACCAAGCCAGTACACACCACGGAACTGGCTTTGCCAGGCCGTCGGTGTTGTCCCCCTTGAGGGGGAAGACGCGAAGCGGCTCAGGGGGTGCTTCACTACCTTGCTCCTTTGCGAGACATCTGGTCGGCTGCCACCGCGAGGATGACCAAAATACCGGTGATCAGGGTTTGGTACACCGAGGCCACGCCCATCAGGGTCAGGCCATTGCGGAACACGCCCACAATCACCGCACCCACCAGCGAGCCCAAAATGATGCCGCGGCCACCAAACAGGCTGGTGCCGCCCAACACCACGGCGGTGATGGCGTCCAGGTTTTCGGTGGTGCCGGCGTTGGGGTCACCCACGCCAGTGCGCGCCACCGAGAGCAGGGCGGCGATGCCGTAGAACAGGCCGGCCAGAGAATAGACAACGACCAGCACTCTGTCGACGCTGATACCGGTCAGGCGTGCCGCTTCGGGGTTGTTGCCCACCGCGTAGAGGTGGCGGCCCGGCGCAGTTTCGCGCAGTACAAACCAGGCCACAAAATACAAGATCAGCATGGCGACCGTGCCCAGACTAACTTCGGTGCTGCCAATATTGAATGTGTTGCCCAGGAAAGTCATTGCCGGGGGCAGGTCGGTGATGGTTTGCGCCTCGGAATAAATCTGTGTGATGGCGAAGGCAATGTTCAGTGTGCCCAACGTCACGATGAAGGGTGGCAGTTTCATGCGTGTCACCAGCATGCCGTTGACAAAACCGGCTGCGGTGGTCACCAGCAGGCCGCACATGATGGCCAGATACGGGTTCATGCCGTAGTCCACGGCGAATTTGGTCATGACGATGCCGCCCAGGGCCATCAACATGCCGCACGACAGGTCAATACCTGCGGTTAGAATGATCAGCGACTGGCCGATGGCAATCACGCCCACCACCATCACCTGCTGCAATACCAGCGACAGGTTCCCGCCGCTGAGGAATCGGCTCGACTGCGTGGTGAAAAACAGGCAGGTGACTGCCAGGGCGATCCAGGGTCCCAGGGCACCCCAGGGAATATTGCGCTTGTTGGTCGTCGACATCGCGGACTCCGTGCAAAAGGTTGAAAGAATTCGGACGCTGGACTGGCCAGTGTCCGAATTGCAGGTTGATTAACTCACCCTCACTTCAGCGCAAAGACACTTTGCGCTGAAGCAGGCGTGAAATTACTTCTTGCCCCAGCACAGGTCCAGACCGACCTTGGTGCCTTTGCTGTCAACACCGGCGATGGCGTTCTTGGCGATCAGCGTCACGCCGGTATCGACATAACCTGTAGCCTTCTTGCCGGTCTTGGCGTAGTCCAGACCAGCGGCGACACCCATCTCAGCCATCTTCAGCGGATATTGCTGCGAGGTCGCGGTGATCACACCAGCAGCCACGTTCTTGACGCCTTCGCAACCACCGTCCACCGACAGGATCAGCACGCCTTTTTCCTTGCCGACTTTTTTCAGCGCGTTGTAAGCGCCAGCAGCGGCAGGTTCATTGATGGTGTACACGACGTTGATGTTGGGGTCCTTCTGTAGGCAGTTTTCCATGGCGGTCTGACCCTTGGCGCGGTCGCCATTGGTGTCGTTGGCGCAAACGATTTCGGGTGCGGTGGAGAGCTCATTGGACTTGGCATCATTGGCGGGCAATCCGAAACCCTTCATGAAGCCGTTGTGACGCTGTGCGCCCACCGGGTGGCCGGGGAACAGGTCGAGCATGGCGATCTTGGCGGGTTTGCCGCCCAGGGCAGCCTTGGCGTATTCACCAATCAGGATACCGGCCTTGTAGTTGTCGGTGGCAAACAGGGCATCAGCACCGTCAAACGGGCTGTCCAGTGCAATCACCTGCACGCCCTTGGCCTGGATCTTCTTCACGGTCGGGATGATGGCATCACCAGCCGAGGTGATCAGGATGGTCTTGGCACCGGCCGAGGTCATGTTTTCCAGCGCGGTGATCTGGCCGGCGGTGTCACCGTCGATCTTGCCAGCGGCAGACATCAGCTTGGCGCCGCCTTTTTCAGCTTCGGCCTTGGCGCCTTCCTTCATCTTCACGAAGAAGGGGTTGGTGTCGGTTTTGGTGATCAGGCCGATGATGGGTTTGTCCGCGGCAAAAGCGGTACCGACGGCCAGGGCCAGGACGCTCAGGATCAGGGGAGTAGAGAATTTCATGTTGTTCCTTTGAAGAGTGACCTTGCGGTCGGGTTGTTATGTCATCGCATTTGTCCCCGGGTTAACCCCCGGGAAATTACGCTTGATGGATCAGCGTGGCTGGACTATAGTCCTGCTTTAGTTATTAAATCAAGTTGTTTTAGTTATGGAAAACCCTAATATGTCCAAAATAAATTCGCAGGTTCAGGTGGCGACGGCGGGCGAGGCGCTGATTGACTTGATTGCCGGTTCAGATGGCCGTTTTGAGCCCTGTCTGGGCGGTGCGGTGTACAACCTGACACGCGCGCTGGCGCGCCAGGGCATTGAGACGCTGTATCTCAACCCGCTGTCACGCGACCGCTTTGGCCGCCAACTGGCAGCGGCTCTGGCGCAAGACGGCGTGCACCTGGCCGTGCCTGAGCCCGTGTTGCCCGTCACCTCTCTGGCGGTGGTGAATGTCGATGCCAACGGCCACCCCGCCTACGCCTTCTACCGGGAAGGCGTGGCAGATCGCGCCACCAGCGCTGCCGCGATGACGCAGGCCTGCGAGGAGACGGAAGACCTGTCGCTGGTGTGCACCGGCGCGCTGGCCCTGTCGCCCGACGATGCCGACACTTATCTGCCCTGGCTGGCGTCTCAGCGCCAGGCCGGGCGCACGGTGGTGATCGATGCCAATTTGCGCCCTTCGGTCATGCCCAACCTCGACCTGTACCGCCGCCACGTGCTGACCGCCCTGCAATACGCCGATGTCATCAAGGCCAGTGACGAAGACCTGGCCACGCTGGACTTGCCCGGTGACACCGCATTGGGCCAGGCACATCAGCTGCTTGAACACAGCCGCGCCAGCCTCATGGCGCTCACACTGGGCAGCAAGGGGGCCGCGCTGCTGACGCGCCACGGCCAAGTGTTTCAGGCGAGCGAAATCGAACTCATCACCGTGGTTGATACGGTGGGGGCAGGCGACTGTTTTCTGGCCGGGCTGGTGGTGGCGATGCTGCAGCACCGGTTGCTTGCCGATTGGGGCTCTGCGCCCGTCTCGGCGGCCGTGGCCCGCGACCTGCTGTGCAGCGCGATTGCGAGCGCGAGTTTGTGTGTGATGGAGCGCGGTTGCGTGCCGCCGACGCGGTCTGACGTGATGGACCGGCTGGAGACGGTGGCAATGTCGTTTGAGGGTTGAGTTTCCCCGACATTCCGATCATCCGATTGAGATAAAAATAGCCCGATAGTCTCAGGCTGATTCTTCGGCCACCGTGTCGCTTTTGGGAACAAACACCATCCCGGTCTGGGCATTGAAATCCATCAGTCCGGCGTAGCGACCCCAGGCAATCATGGTCTGGAAGGTCTTTTCCGGATTGTCGTAAGGCAACGCGCTACCAATGTCCTTGATGATGCGTTCGGCCTCCACTTCTTCGTATTCTTCAAGCAGCGCGATGATGATGTGAAACAGGCGCAGCTTGAACACCTGCTTGGCAAATATGGCTTGCCTGGTTTCACGGTCTGCGGCCACAAAGCGTCGGCCCAGCTCGGTGAAGCGCACCTCCTGCTTGGGTGTTTCCACCAGTTCCAGAATCTCGGCCGCCTTGACCAGGGCAATGGTCTCGCCAAACTCCTTTCCCACTTCGTCGGAAATGTCGTAGATGTTGGACAACTCGGGCGCGTCGTTCAGAATGCTCAGCAAGCCCAGAATCTGGCCCACTGGCACCAATGGAATCGACTCCATCCGGTTGCGCGCCCTTGAAATGGGTTGACCGGCCACTGGTACATCTGCCGGGATGTCGGGCAGCGTGGTGGTGGTGATGCATTCGTGGATCAGGCTCACCAGGCGCTGGAACTCGGGGCTTTTTTCGTCACGCGGATAGGGCAGCGCGTTCTCCAGCACCAGGCCAAGCCGACCCGGGCGTGGAAACAGCACCACGATGCGGGTGGCCATTTCGACCGCTTCGGCGATGCTGTGGGTCACCATGAAGATCGAGCTCAGGCCGGTGTCGGGCGAGCGCCACAGGCTTATCAGCTCCTGGCGCAGATTTTCGGCGGTGAGCACGTCCAGCGCGCTGAATGCTTCGTCTAGACACAAAAGCCGGGGCTGCGACACCAGCGCCCGGGCAATGCCAACGCGCTGGCGCATACCGCCCGAGAGTTCGCGTGGATAAGCCGCATGGTAGTTACCCAAGCCAATCAGCTCGATGACCCGGTCCACCGCTGCGTCGCGCTCGGCGCGGCTGACCTGGTGCGCCATCAAGCCGACGGCCACATTCTGTTCAACCGTCAGCCACGGGTACAGCGCAAAGGTTTGAAACACCACGGATGCATCCTCGTTGATGCCGCGCAGGGTTTCGCCCTTGTGCAACACCCGCCCCGAGCTAGGCTCGATCAGCCCGGTGAGGCATCGCAAAATGGTGGATTTTCCCGATCCTGATTGGCCGAGCAGCGCCAGCAATTCGCCCTCATGCACGGCGAGGTCAATCTGCTCGAGCACTTTGAGTTCGTGGCCACCGGCGGTGCTGAACGATTTGAAGACCGAGCGCAGTTCGGCAATCGGCGTGGCGGCGGTGTTGAAAAGCTGGGTCATGCTGAGGTTCAAGTGGGTCAGATGTCAATCGAGCCGGAAGCGGCGTTCGGCAAAACCATACAGGCGGCGCCAGACCAGTTTGTTCAGGGCTACGACAAACAGCGACATCACGCCGATGCTGACAATGATGAGCGCGGTGTCGCCGCTTTTGGTCACTTCGGCGATATACGCGCCCAAGCCATCGGCGGTGAGCGTGGTGTTACCCCAGGTCGCGTACTCTGCCACGATGCTGACGTTCCAGGCACCCCCGGCGGCGGTGCAGGCACCGGTGACCCAGAACGGAAAGATCGCCGGCAAAATCAAGGTGCGCCACTGTTGCCAGCGGCGCAGGCCATAGATGCTGGCGACTTCCTTCATTTCGTTGGGGATGGCCATGGCGCCGGCGATCACGTTGAACAGGATGTACCACTGCGTGCCCATGGCAATCAGCAGGATGCTGCCCCAGTTCATAGAGGTATGGGTGGCCACAAACCAGCCCACCACCACCGGAAAGGTCATGTTCACCGGAAACGAGGCACCAATCTGTGCCAGCGGCTGGGCAAAACGCGCTGCCTTGGGATGAAAACCGATCCACACCCCAACCGGTGTCCAGATGAGCGTGGCCAGTACCGTCATCGCCAGCACACGCAGCAGGGTCAAAAACCCGAGCCAGACGATGTGGCCGACCAAAGGCAGGCTGAGCGCGCCGTGCAGCGCAGCAATCGCGGCGAAAACACCAATGATGGCCTCATAACCCAGCCAGGCACTGAGTGCCAGCCCGGCCAGACGCAGCGGCCAGTTGATGGCCCCGGGTTGAGTGCGTTTGCTGCTTGGCTTGAGACGCCGAATGGCTTGTCCCAGGGCATCTTCCAGAGGCTGCCAGACCTTCAGCCCCAGCCAAGTGAAAACATAGGCACCGCGTAGCAGGTTGTAGACCCACGAGGTGGGTGTCATGCCCGACTCGGTGAGTTCAATCTTGAATTTGTCTGCCCAGACCAGCAGGGGCCGCCAGATGAGCTGGTCACTCATCAAAATCAGGAACAGCATGGCGACAATGGCCAGCACCGCAGCATGATTGTCGCCACGCTCGATCGCGCTGGCCATGTATGAGCCCAGGCCGGGCAATTTGATGTCTTTGTTCATGACGCTGATGGCTTCGCTTTGCGCCACAAAGAACCAGCCGCCGCCAAACGACATCATCGAGTTCCAGATCAGGCTGTGCGCCGAAGCGGGCAATTCAACCGTGCGAAAACGCTGCCAGCGCGTCAGGCCATAGGTGGCGGCGGCCTCTTGCATGTCGGTGGGGATGGTCACCATGGAATGGTAAAAACCAAACGCCATGTTCCACACCTGGCCGGTAAAAATCGCAAAAATGGCGGCACATTCCACGCCCAGCAGGTTGCCCGGAAACAGCGCCATGAAACCAGCCACGGTGGCCGACAAAAAGCCCAGCACCGGCACCGACTGCAACACGTCCAGCGCGGGCAAGATCACCGCGCGCGCCGCCGAGTTTTTGGCCGCCATGTAGCCCAGCGAAATGGCGAAGGTGAGTGAAAAACAGAACGCGATCCACATGCGCAGCAGGGTGCGCCCGGCATAGTAGGGAATCTGGCTGGTGGACACATCCAGCGGTGGTTGGGCTGCCGGATTGAATGCGACCAGCATGCCGTGCCCAAAATGCATCACGCTCCAGAGGATTCCGAAGAGCGTCAGCAACACAAGGCCGTCAATCCAGCTGAAGGCGGGCTGCTTGATGTCGACGATCAATTGGGGTGAGGTGCTGTTCATGGCTGGACCGAATCGAATTCCGATCGTCCTGAGCGGGGTTGCTGGTTCAAAAGGGATGATTCTCTTGCAAGCAGATGGCTTTTTTGTGTCAGCTTTGCAAAGGCGCCCGTCAGAAGTATGACATTTGTAATTAAAATCAGGCTACAGCCCTTATACATCTTGCGTAAGCAGCTATATTTAATATAGTGAGTCCCCATGAAAACCAACCCGCCCATGCCTCTGCCGGAGCTCTGCCAACAGCGCATTCACCAGCTTCTGGCGGGTGCCAGCCGTAACATCCTGGGCATTGTTGCCACACCGGGGGCTGGTAAATCCACTCTGGCGCAGGCCATCCAGACGCAGTTTGGCGATGCGGTGCAAGTGGTGCCGATGGATGGATTTCACCTGGCCAACAGCGAGTTGCAGCGCCTGGGTCGGCGCAACCGCAAAGGCGCGCCCGACACCTTTGACGCGGCAGGCTATGTGAACCTGATGCGCCGCATCCACGCGCAAAGCGCTGACGAAGTGATCTACGCCCCCGAGTTCCGCCGCGAGATGGAAGAGGCCATTGCCGGTGCCATTGCCGTGCAGCCGTCAACCCGTCTGATCGTCACCGAAGGCAATTACCTGCTGCTGGAAGACGCCCCCTGGAACCAGCTGCGCGCTGTGCTGGATGACATCTGGTACCTGGACGTGCCCGATGACCTGCGCTACAGCCGCCTACTGGCGCGCCACATGCACTTTGGCCGCACCGAGCAGCAGGCCCGCGACTGGATCGCCAGCACCGACGAGCCCAACGCGGTGCGCATCGCCCAGGGCCGCGCCCGAGCGGATGTGTGCGTGCCCTGGGTCTGACTGATTCATTCCGTCCATGGCAAAGTCCGAGTCAACGATGCCAGAGGCTTGGGTGGCAGACTGACGAAGAACACTCATTTGGACTTCCAGTGAGCTGATATTTGTGGCGGTCAGCTCCGGTGCACAGGAGCCAGTAAATGACCGGGGGTCTCAGACTCTATTGCGCTGGCGCTGCTCAGGCCGTGCGGCCGCGCGCCAGCGGCGGGTTTTTGGCGAAGTAGCCTTCAATGCCCTTCATCAGCGCGTCGGCCAGGTGCTCCTGATAGTCGTCGCTGTTGAGTTTGGCCTCTTCTTCGGGGTTGCTGATGAAGGCGGCTTCGACCAGCACGCTCGGGATATCAGGTGCCTTGAGCACGGCGAAAGAAGCTTGTTCCACCTGGCCCTTGTGCAGCTTGCCCACCCGCTTGATCTGGCTCAGCATGGCGCTACCCAACACCAGGCTGTCCTTGATCTGTGCCGTGGTGCTCATGTCGAGCAGGGCACGTGTCACTTGTGCGTCCTTGGCCCTGACGTTCAGGCCACCAATCAGGTCGGCCTTGTTTTCTTTGGCGGCCATCCAGCGCGCCGCCGAGCTCGATGCACCGCCTTGACTCAGCGCAAAGACGCTGGCCCCTTGCGGGTTGGGCGTGAAAAATGCATCGGCGTGCAGGCTGATGAACAGGTCGGCGTGCACGCGTCGAGCCTTGTCCACACGCACCCCCAGCGGCACAAAAAAGTCGGAGTCGCGCGTCATGAAGACGCGCATGGGGTTGCCGTTGACGGTGCTGGCGTTGATGCGCTCGCGCAGGCGGTGCGCCAGGCGCAGCACCACGTCTTTTTCGCGCGTGCCACCGGGGCCGATGGCACCGGGGTCCTCACCGCCATGACCGGGGTCCAGGGCGATGATGATCAGCCGGTCGGTGGCCTCGGGGCGCGGGACGGACATGTAGGGGCCATCAGAATCTTTCAAGCCTTTTTGCCCGTCAGCCCTTTCTGGTAAAGCGCTACCAGCTATCTTTCTAGAAGTAATGTCAGCGTTGTTGTCGCCCGCTCTGGCGCTGCCTGCGCCGGGGGTGGTCTTGTCGGCTTTTTGCGCGATCAGCTCGCCCAGCGGGTCGGCCACGGACGCGGTCTTGGGCGCTGGGGACGTGGCGTCCTGCATGCGCTCTGCAATCAGGGTCTCAAGCGGGTCGGCCACCTGTGTGGGGTAAAGGTCGAACACCAGCCGGTGCTGGTAGGCCGCGACTGGGTTGAGGTTGAAGACCTGCGGTGTCACGGGCTGCTTCAAATCCAGCACCAGGCGCACGATGCCCGGGCCAAACTGGCCGACACGGATGCCCTTGATGGTGGGGTCACTCGCCACCACCTTGGCCACCAGCTCTTTGAGCGCCGGGTTCAGGTCAATGCCGCGCACGTCAACCGCCAGGCGCGGCGGATTCGGCACAAAGTTCTGCGTGAAGGACAAAGGCGTGTCCGACTCGATGGTGACGCGCGAATAGTCTGGCGCGGGCCACACCCGTACCGCCAGAATCGTGGCACCGCGCGCCAGCTCCTGCGTGCCCAGCAGCAGCACCAGTGTGCCGCCGTGCACAAAGTGGCGGCGCTTCATGCGCGGGTTCCGTTGAGGGTTGTCACTTGGGTCATGAGGGTGCCATCCAGTTCATTAGCCTTCGGGCCCTTGTCCGATAATGCTAGCATGCTATCAAAAAAATCGATCAGTGTCACCCCTAATGGCGTTTGTGCAGTCAGCGTCACCTGGCGCGCGGTGTCATCGACGACCGTCAGTTGCACTACCAGGTCGGCCAGCGGCAGGTGGCCAGCCACTTTCTCGGGCCATTCCGCCAGTTTCAGGCCCGAGCTGGCAAAGATGTCCCGAAAACCGGCTTCTTCCCATTCGCGCGGGTCGCTGAAGCGATAAAAGTCGAAATGCCATACGTTCAAACCCGGTAACTCATAGGGCTCGACAACCGCGTAGGTTGGACTCTTGATACGGCCGCTCACGCCCAAAGCGCGCAGCAGGTGCCGCACCAACGTGGTTTTGCCCGCGCCCAGATCGCCGCGCAACTCGATGAAGGCGTTGCTGATCGACGGCTGAACCGCCAGCCCCGCAGCAAAGCCGAGCGTGGCCGCCTCATCAGGCCAGACCATGGTTTTTACAATGGGCAGGTGAACAGTTTCAGAACTCATATCGACGGGCAAGCGTGGGTCTCCAGGATTGGGGGGTGGGGGCGTGAGCTGGGATTCTCCCAAATCGGCGTGGCCGGGGTGGATTTGTCTGCGGCAGAGCCCGGATTATCCGCGTGGCTGGCAGCCAGGTGTCACGGCGACATGGCTTACATGGCATCACACGGCATGAAACGCGCGCGCCCCAAAGAGCTGGTGCCCGGCACGCTGAGTGTGATCATGGCGCGCATGGACTACCTGCCAGCCGCCACGCCCGACGGCTGGCAGGCTCTGGAGTTTGAGCGCCTGCAGCGCCCTGGTGAAGCGAACGTATCGATGTATGCCCGGGGGCGGGACTATCACAAGGTGCTGCGCAACCGCCTGCAAAAGCTGGCTGACCGCATGACCGAAGCATTTGGCCCGCTGGGCTACCGGGTGTTTACCGACTCCGCCCCGGTGCTGGAAGTGGAACTCGCTACCCGCAGCGGATTGGGCTGGCGCGGCAAGCACACGCTGCTGCTCAACCGCTCCGCCGGGTCGATGTATTTTTTGGGCGAGATTTTTGTCGATGTCGCCTTGCCGCCGACCGAGCCCACAACCAGCCATTGCGGCAGTTGCCGCGCGTGCATCGACATTTGCCCCACGCAGGCCATCGTCGGGCCGTACCGATTGGATGCGCGGCGCTGCATTTCGTACCTGACGATCGAGCATGCCGGGCCGATTCCGCTGGAACTGCGTGCGCTGATGGGTAACCGCATTTATGGCTGTGACGACTGTCAGTTAATCTGCCCGTGGAACAAGTTTGCCCAAACCAGCACCCTGCCAGACTTTGATGCCCGCGCAGGCCTTGTGAATCGTTCACTTGCCGAAGTGTTTGGCTGGACTGAAGTAGATTTCCTGCACTTCACTGAGGGCAGCCCGATCCGCCGCATTAGCCACGAGCGCTGGTTGCGCAACGTGGCGGTGGCACTGGGCAATGCCTTGCGGGTGACGCCATCCCTGGAGATCCGGCAGCCCATCGTCAACACCTTGCATAGCCGACTGACGCACCCCAGCGCGCTGGTGCGCGAGCATGTGGGCTGGGCACTGGCGCAGGCCTGAAACTGGTGCACAGCTGACTACAATTTGCCTGCCACAAGCCACTGTCCAAAACCAGGCATGCCCTACCCGGGCATCACAACCCAGAACACATCATGCTGATCAAGCGCATCACCGTCGGTGAGATCAACGTCCCGCTCAAGGTGCCATTCAAAACCGCCATGCGCAGCGTCACCGAGGTGCATGACCTGGTGATCTTGATCGACACCGACAGCGGCCACATTGGCTACGGTGAGGCCCCTGCCACTGCCGTGATCACGGGTGATTTGATGGGGTCGATGCGCGCTTCCCTGGACCTCATCGCACCACGATTGCTGGGCAAGAGCCTGATTGACTTCAACACCTTGCTGCGCACCACACATCGAAGCCTGGTACATCACAACAGCCTGAAGGCCGCACTGGAGATTGCCCTGTATGACCTGCGCGCGCAGGCCATGGGCATCCCGCTCTACCAGTTGCTCGGCGGTGGCGACCCGCTGCTCAAAACCGATATCACCATCAGCGTCAATGATCAGGATGTCATGGTCAGGGATGCCCTGCGGGCTGTGGCTGACGGCTTTGACTGCCTCAAAATCAAGGTCGGTGGCCACACCTGGCGCGACGATGTGGAGAGCGTGCTGGCGATCGAGCGGGCCGTGGGCCCGCATGTGGCGCTGCGGCTCGATGCCAATCAGGGATGGATCCCCAAACACGCTATGCTGGTGATTCAGGCGATTGAGAAAGCCGGTGTCGCGCTCGAACTGGTGGAGCAACCCGTCCCGGCGGACGATGTGGTCGGCCTCAAATTTGTCACCGACCACACCCTGACGCCCATTCTGGCCGACGAAGCGGTGTTTTCCGCCAAAGATGCCCTGCGCATTCTGTCCACCGGAAGTGCGGACGTCATCAATATCAAGCTCATGAAGACCGGCGGTATCAGCCAGGCGATTGAAGTGGCGAACCTGGCGCGCCTGCATCACAAAACCTGCATGGTCGGGTGCATGCTGGAGACCGCCATCGGTGTGACTGCGGCGGCGCATTTTGCGGTCGCGTTTGACGATGTGGTGTCTTTCATCGACCTGGACGGCCCGCAACTGTGTGCCACCAGCGCGGTGGAGGGCGGCATGCGCATCAATGGCCCGTGGATAAGCTTGCCCGACACTCCCGGCCTGGGCATCACCGCAGTCCATGGCTTAACCAATGTGAAAGTTTTTGATGTCTGATTCAGTTGTTTCCCCTGCGCCTGTCTATCCGACCAGCCAGCTGCGTGTGCACCGCTTCGTTGGCCTGGCCAGCGGCCCAAAGTTAATCGTGCTCGGCGCGGTCCATGGCAATGAGGTGGCGGGCAGTCGCGGCATCGAGCGGGTGCTGGCTGAATTTGACAGCGGCAAGCTGCAACTGGTGCGTGGCACGGTCACTTTTGTGCCTGTGACCAACCCGCTGGCCTACCAGAAGGTGCAGCGCAATGGGGATCGCAACCTGAACCGCAACCTCCGCCCCACCGACACCCCGCAAGACTATGAGGACACCATCGCCAATGCGCTGTGCCCCTTGCTGGCCGGGCATGAGGTGCTATTGGATTTGCATACCTTCCAGGCGGCCTCCGAGCCGTTTGCAATGCTCGGGCCAGCTGACAACGATGGCGATCTGGAGCCGTTCGCGCACGCTGCGCAAGAGCAGGCGCTGGCCCTGCGTCTGGGTGTGCGGCGTGTGGTAGACGGCTGGTTATCGACCTACGCGGTGGGCGTGCAGCAGCGCCTGGCGCGCACGCCGCCCCAGAGCCGCGCCGGTTTGCTCAGCACGGACCCCAGTTACGGTGTCGGCACCACCGAATACATGCGCAGCCAGGGCGGCTACGCCATCACGCTCGAATGCGGTCAGCATGCCGATCCTTCTGCACCCGAGGTGGCTTACCGTGCCATCCGCAACACGCTGGCGCATCTCGGTCTGGTGGACGAGCCTGCGCCACCCGCCGGTCAGAACCTGGAGTTTTTGCGTCTGGCGCAAGTGGTGGACCGTTACCATCCGGACGACGCTTTCATCCAGTCGTGGTCCAGCTTTGATGCGATCCAGGCTGGTCAGCCCGTGGCCACGCGCCACGATGGCACGCCGGTGATGGCGGCCATGGACGGCTACATCGTCTTCCCCAATGCCAAGTCCACTCCCGGCAACGAGTGGTTTTATCTGGCGCATCCCAGTGAGCGCGATCTGTCCGCAGGTGTGTCTGCTACATAATCATCTTTGGTCTGTTTATTGCATGTGTTGTCAACTCTTAACCTGAAAGCCTGACCCATGAAAACCTCGACTTTCCCGATCACACGCCGCCAGTTGGGCGCTGTCGCTGGCGCTAGCGCATTGGCCCTCAGTTTTGGATCTGAGTCTGCCTGGGCCGCGACACCCGCCGACACGCTGGTGATCGCTTTTGCGTTCGACGACATGATCACGCTGGACCCGGGTGAAGAATTCGAGATTTCAACCGGTGAATACATTGGCAACACCTATAGCCAGCTGGTGCGCTACGAAGTCACCGACCCGTCCAAGCTGTATGGTGACCTGGCCAAATCCTGGAAGGTCTCTGAGGACGGCAAGACCTACACCTTCGAGCTCAAACCCGGCCTGAAATTTGCCACTGGCAACCCGATTGGCGCAGAAGATGTGGTCTGGTCCCTGCAGCGTGCGGTGATCATGGACAAGGGCCCGGCGTTCATCCTCGGGCAGTTCGGTTTCACCAAGGACAATGTCAAGGACAAGATCAAACAGACTGGCCCGTTGAGCCTGACGATCGAGGTCGACAAGGGTTACGCCCCTACCTTTGTGCTGAACTGCCTGACCGCCAATGTGGCCGCCGTGCTGGACAAGAAGCTGGTGCTGTCCAAGGAGGTCAATGGTGACATGGGTGCGGCCTGGATGAAGACCAATTACGCGGGTTCCGGCGCGATGAAACTGCGTGAATGGCGCCCCAACGAAGTGCTGGTGCTGGAGCGCAACGACAACTATTACGGTGACAAATCCAAACCCGCGCGTGTGATCTACCGCCATATCAAGGAGTCTGCCACCCAGCGCCTGATGCTGGAAAAAGGCGATGTGGACATCGCCCGCAACCTCAGCCCGCAAGACCTGGCCGCTGTGGTTGCCAACAAGGACATCAAGACCACCGCCACGCCCAAGGGCACGGTGTACTACATCAGCCTGAATCAGAAGAACCCGATCCTGGCCAAGCCTGAGGTGCGCGAAGCCTTCAAATGGCTGGTGGACTATTCGGCCATTGGTGACACCATCATCAAGAACATTGGTGTCATCCACCAGAACTTTCTGCCCATGGGTCTGCTGGGTGCCAGCACCGTCAATCCCTACAAACTCGATGTCAAAAAGGCCAAGGCGCTACTCGCCAAGGCGGGCTACCCCAATGGTTTCAAGGTCACCATCGACATGCGTACCATACAGCCGGTGCAGGGCATCACCGAGGCCTTCCAGCAGACCGCCAAGCAAGCCGGCATCGACATCGAGATCATCCCGGGCGACGGCAAGCAGGTGCTGACCAAGTACCGTGCCCGCACGCATGACATGTACATCGGCCAGTGGGGTGTGGACTATTGGGACCCGAACTCCAACACCGACTTCGTGCGCAACCCAGATAACTCGGACAATGCCAAGGTCAAGCCACTGGCCTGGCGCAATGCCTGGGAGGCACCGGCACTGTCGATGCAGGCCGATGCGGCGGTGCTGGAGCGTGACCCGGCCAAGCGCAAGGCCATCTACGAAAAGATGCAGGCCGAGTTCCGCGCCACCAGCCCGTTCATCATGCTGTACCAGCAAACCGAAGTAGCGGCCTTCCGTACCAACGTGACCGGGTTCCGTATTGGGCCAACGTCCGATTGCACCTACGTTTACCGCGTTGCCAAGCGCTGATGCCTGAAGCCCCGGGCGTCACCGGCAGGTGGTGCCTTTTTTATTCATGAAATTTTCCCGCGCACTTGCGCGCTTTGCGCTGGCCATCGTCCTGACCTACCTCGGCCTGCTGGCGGTTACCTTTTTCATCGGTCGTGTCATTCCGGTGGACCCGGTGCTGGCCGTGGTGGGCGACCACGCGCCCGAGAGTGTGGTGGTGCGTGTGCGCGAAGAGATGGGGCTCAACAAACCGCTGTATGTGCAGTTTGGCATTTACGTGTCGAAGGTGCTGCACGGCGATTTTGGCACCTCGGTGCTGACTTCCAACCCGGTGCTGCAGGACATCAAGCGGGCATTCCCGGCGACGTTCGAGCTGGCTACGCTGGGTATCCTGATAGGTGCCAGCATTGGTGTGCCCCTGGGTGTGTGGGCGGCGGTGCGCCGCGGTGGTCTGGTCGATCAGGTGGTGCGCGTGATGGGGCTCATTGGCTACTCGGTGCCGATCTTCTGGCTCGGGCTGATGGCGCTGGTGCTGTTTTATGCGCGGCTGGACTGGGTGGCCGGACCGGGGCGCATGGATGTCAGCTATGAATACGTTTTCACGCCCACCACCGGCATTTTGCTGCTCGATACTGCCATGCAAGGGCAATGGGAGGCATTTCGCAATGTATTTGCGCACCTGATCCTGCCGGCCTCGCTGCTGGGGTATTTCTCGTTGGCCTATATCAGCCGCATGACGCGCTCGTTCATGCTCGGGGAGTTGTCGCAGGAATACGTGGTGGCGGCACGTGCCAAAGGCCTGTCCGAAGCGCGCATCATCTGGCGTCACGCGCTGCGCAACGCGATGGTGCCGCTGGTGACCGTGATCACCCTGTCGTATGCCGGACTGCTGGAGGGCTCGGTACTGACCGAAACCGTCTTCGCCTGGCCGGGGCTGGGCCTGTACATCACCAATTCACTGCAAAACGCCGACATGAACGCGGTGCTGGGTGGCACCATCGTGGTGGGCTCGGTGTTTATCGGCCTGAATCTGCTGTCTGACTGGCTGTACCGTACGCTGGACCCGAGGACGCGCGCGCGATGACCCGTAAAAATGTCATGACCGTGGCCGAGGCCGGTGGCCTGCACGGCTGGTTGATGTCTGACCGGCCCGCCTCGCGGCAGCAGGCTGCGCTGGGGCGCGCCTACGGTGCCTGGCGCACCTTCGCACGCAACCGTCTGGCGATGTTGGGGCTTTTTATCGTGTTGCTGCTGGTGCTGGTCGCGCTGTTTGCGAACCAGTTGGCACCATATTCCCCGACGGTGGGTGATTTGCGCACCACGCGGCTGTTGCCACCGTCAGCAAACTTCTGGCTGGGTACTGACGACCAAGGGCGTGACATCCTGTCGCGCTTGATTTTTGGTTCACGCATCACCCTGTTTGTGGTGTTTCTGGTGGCGGTGCTGGCCGCACCCATTGGCCTGCTGGTGGGTACCGTGGCGGGTTATGCGGGTGGACTGGTGGACGCGGCGCTGATGCGCATCACCGACATTTTTCTGGCCTTCCCCAGGTTGATTCTGGCACTGGCGTTTGTCGCCGCGCTTGGGCCGGGCATCGAAAACGCGGTGATCGCCATTGCCATCACCTCTTGGCCCGCTTACGCACGGCTGGCACGCGCCGAGACCTTGATGATCCGCCAGACTGATTACATCGCCGCCGTGCAACTCATTGGTGCCTCGCCGTGGCGCATTGTGTTTCGGCACATCATGCCGCTGTGTGTGTCGTCGGTGATCGTGCGCGTCACGCTGGACATGGCGGGCATCATCTTGACGGCTGCGGGTTTGGGCTTTCTGGGCCTCGGTGCGCAACCCCCGAGCCCGGAGTGGGGCGCGATGATTGCCAACGGTCGCCAGTATGTGCTGGACCAGTGGTGGGTGGCAGCCGCACCCGGCGCGGCCATCTTTCTCGTCAGCCTGGCGTTCAATCTGCTGGGTGATGGCCTGCGTGATGCGCTGGACCCGAAGGGCGTGAAATGAATCCCACTGGCACCGTTGAGGAACCGACGCTGGTGGTGGAAGACCTGCGCGTGTCTTTTCCCGGCCGTGACGGCGGCTGGATCGAGGCGGTACGCGGGGTGTCATTTACCCTGGGCCGCGAGCGACTGGGTATCGTGGGTGAATCGGGCTCGGGCAAATCGCAGACCGGGCGTGCCATTCTGGGCCTGACCGCACCCGAGGGGCGAGTAACAGCCAAACGGCTGGCGTTCAACGGCGCGGATTTGCTGAACTGCCAGCCCAAACAGCGCCGAGAACTGCGCGGCGGGCGCATCGCTATGGTGCTGCAGGACCCCAAGTTTTCGCTGAATCCGGTGATGACGATCGGCAAGCAGATCATGGAGACCCTGCAAGCCCACAGCGCTGTGTCTGACAAACAAGCCAAGGTCAAAGCCCTGCAGGCGCTGGAATCCGTGCAGATTGATGACCCTGAACGGGTGTTTAACCTCTACCCGCATGAAGTGTCGGGCGGAATGGGTCAGCGTGCCATGATCGCCATGATGCTGATTGCCGAGCCTGATCTGCTGATTGCGGACGAGCCCACCTCGGCGCTGGACGTGACCGTGCAGCTACAGGTGCTGTCGATTCTGGACGCACTGGTGGTGCAGCGCGGCGTGGGGCTGATTTTTATCTCGCACGACCTGCGGCTGGTGTCCACCTTCTGTGACCGAATTCTGGTGATGTACGCCGGCAAGGTGGTCGAGGAGTTGCAGGCCGGTGGCTTGGCTAACGCAAAACATCCTTACACCCAAGGGCTGCTCAACTGCCTGCCCAAGCTCGGCGACGACTGCCATCCTTTGCCGGTCCTGAACCGCCAGCCGGAGTGGGCGCTGTGAGCGCCGTCACATCAACGGTCAAGACTGTGGGCCTGGAGGTGCAGAGCCTGCGCGTGGCATTTGGCGACTTTGTGGCCGTGGCCGACACATCGTTCAGAGTGCAGCCCGGTGAGAGCTTTGGCATCGTTGGCGAATCGGGCTCGGGGAAATCCACCGTGCTGCGTGCGATCTGCGGGCTGGCACCCAAAATGGGCAATGTGAAGTTGCTCGGTGATGGCCGTGAAACTTTGCCCCTGCCAGGCAGCAAGCCGTTCCGGCGTCTGGTGCAAATGGTGTTTCAGGACCCCTACGGCTCCCTGCACCCACGTCATACCGTGGACAAGATTCTGGCCGAACCTCTAACGATTCACGGCATGAACGATGAGCAGGGGCGTATCGAGCGTGCACTCGACGAGGTTGGCTTGGGCAGTGGATTTCGTTTTCGCTACCCGCATCAGCTGTCAGGCGGGCAGCGCCAGCGCATCGCCGTGGCACGTGCACTGATTCTGGAGCCGCAAATTTTGCTGCTGGACGAGCCGACATCGGCGCTGGATGCCTCGGTACAGGCCGAGGTACTGAATCTGCTGGAGGACTTACGCGCCAGGCGCGGCCTGACCTTCATCATGGTGAGTCACGACCTGGCGGTGGTCACCCACCTGTGCGAACGACTCATGGTGATGCAGCGCGGCAAAACCGTGGAGTTGCTCAGCTCCAGCGATCTGGCCGCCAACCGTGTCCAGGACCCGTACACACACAACCTGATGCAGGCTTCGGCAGGTTTTCGGCGTGCCTGCCTCAGAGCGTAGCTTGTCATGTGCCTGATCGCCTGGAATTGGCAACCCGGCCAAGACAGCCCGCTGCTGCTGGTGGCCAATCGCGACGAGTTTTATGCCCGACCCACTGCGGCCTTGCACTGGTGGGCGGATGCACCGATTCTGGCGGGCCGCGACCTGCAGGCGGGCGGTACCTGGCTGGGCATCAGCCGCACGGGCCGCCTGGCAGCGCTGACCAACTACCGCGCCCCAGAGACGATGCGCAACGATGCGCCGTCACGCGGCGAACTGGTCAGCAGCTTTTTGCGGGGTGACCTCTGTGCCGGCGATTACCTGCACCAGCTGCAATCGCATTCGGCGCTCTACAACCCGTTCAACCTACTGGTGTATGACGGCAACATGCTGATGGGTTTGCAGAGTCGCGATGCCCGTATCGTGACGATGGCGCCAGGCATCGGTGCGGTCTCGAATGCCGACTTTCACACGCCCTGGCCGAAACTGAGCCAACTCCAGACCGGTTTGCGAGGCCTGCTGGCGCAAGGCGCGGCCGGTGATTCACAACTGCTGGCGCTGTTGCAAGACCGCAGCCCGGCCGCCGAGGCTGATTTGCCAGCCACTGGCGTTGCGCTTGAGCTGGAACGTGCGCTGTCAGCCACCTTTGTGGCCATGCCCGGTTACGGCACCCGCGCCAGCAGCGTGGTGCGCTATGAGAAAGACGAGGTCAGTTTCCTGGAGCACAGTTTTGATGACACAGGCTGTGCCAACACAAGCTTTCAAAGCTGGCAATTTTTACTATCGAATAAATAGTGGCTTGCGCTTTTGCAGCAAGGGCTACATGCCAAAAAGCATTGGAGATTGTCAGGCTAATTGCAAAAATCCCAGCACCTCATCCAGGTGCTGGTCATAGTCGCTCAGGCCGTGATCTCCTTCGGGCAGCAGCTTGATGCTCGCCCCGGTGTAGTGGCTGTGCATCTCGCGCCAGTCCAACACCTCATCGCCTTTGGCGATCACCGCCAAGTAGCGTTCGGGGTGGCTGATGTGGGGCAACTCCATGGCTTTCAGTTCGTCAATGTAGCGTGGCTCCAGCACAAAGTGTTTGTCGGAGTCGTGCCACAGCGAGTGTTCGCCCACATGTGCTGCCAGGTCGCGTGCCGGGCGCACAGCCGGATTCAGCAGCACGGCTTTGCAGCCCCAGCGCTCGGCCAGCCAGGTGGCGTAAAAGCCACCGAGCGATGAGCCGATGATCGCTGTGGAAGCTTTGGGCCAATGCGCCGTGGCCTGCAGCACTTCTTGCATGGCCTGCGCAGGTGATGCCGCCAGCATCGGGCATAGCCACACCACCTCAGGGTGGTGCTGCGTCCTGGCAGCCGCCGTCATGCGGGCCTTGATGGAGGCCGGTGAGGACAAGAAGCCATGCAGATAGAGCACATGGGTAACGGGCGCGACGCTGGGCGCTTGAGTGGGCTGCATCCAGCGGCGCTCAGGGTTTGACCGGCGGCTGGGCGCGGCTTTGGCCTTGGCGTTCCAGCATCCAGCCCGGGTACTCGGGCGGCAGGGCACTGACTTCGTTGAGGGTAGCCAGGTCATCTTCGCTGAGGGAGAGGTTGGTGGCGGCAAGGTTGTCGGCCAACTGCTCCGGCGTCCTGGCACCCACAATGACCGTGCTGACCGCCGGGCGGCTGAGCAGCCAGGCCAGTGCCACGCGCGCCACGGACACTTGGTGCCGTTCGGCAATCGGTCGCATCGCGTCCACGATCCTGAAGGCGCGCGGTTTGTCCACCACGGGGAAGTCGAAGGTGGCGCGCCGCGCGCCTTCCGGGCCGCTGCCGTCAGGGCTGAACTTGCCGCTGAGCAGGCCGCCGGCCAACGGGCTCCAGACCATCAAACCCAGTTGCTGGTCCTGCAGCAGCGGGACGACCTCGCGCTCCAGATCGCGCCCGGCAATCGTGTAGTAGGCCTGCACGCTCTCAAAGCGCGCCCAGCCACGCTTGTCGGAGATCGCCAGGGCCTTCATGACCTGCCAGGCCGCCATGTTGCACAGGCCAATGCTGCGCACCTTGCCGGAGCGCACCATGTCGTTGAGGGTGCTCAGCCCTTCTTCCAGCGGCGTCAGCGGGTCAAAACCATGCAACTGGTACAAATCGACGTGGTCGAGTTGCAGGCGCTTCAGGCTGGCATCCAGCGCGTTCATCAGGTGGTAGCGTGACTGCCCGCGCGCGTTGATGGCTGTCTCGCTCATCACGCCGGTGGCTTTGGTGGCAATCACCAGTTCGTCGCGCGGCAGGCCCAACTGGCGGATGGCGTTGCCGGTGAGCGTCTCGGACTCACCCTGTGCGTACACATTGGCGGTGTCGATGAAGTTGACCCCGGCATCAAACGACTGCTTCACCAGCGCATTGGCTCCGTCCTGACCGAGCGCGCCCATGACCTTCCAGAAGCCCTGTTCGCCAAATGTCATGGTGCCCAGACACAGTTCAGATACATACAGGCCGGTTCGGCCAAGCAGGCGGTAGCGCATAGTGTTCTCCTGAGGTTAAAACAGTGGCGACAAGGCTAGCAGTTTTTCAAGTCTCTGGCCGACACCAGGGTTGTCAGGCGTCGGGCCCAGGTGCCTGCAGCCGGATCAGGCCAGTCGCAGCCGCGCAAAGCTGGTGACGCAGGCGAGCGCGGCAAAGCCGGCCGCCAGTTCAATGGCCAGGACAGAGCCACGCTCGCTGGCCAGGCCAAAGCACAACGCGACCATCGCCGCACCGCTGGTTTGCCCGATCAGCCGGGCCATGGCGATCACACCGCTGGCACCACCGCTGCGCTCGGGCGGTGCGCTGGACATCAGCGCCTTCAGGTTGGGTGCCTGAAACAGCCCGAAACCCGCACCGCACAGGGCCATGCGCCAGACGATGTCCAGCGCCTGCGGGTTGGCCGACAGGGTGGCCAGCAGCACCAGCCCGACGCACAGCAGAGCCAGACCCACGCCGCCAAGCAACCCCGGTGGGTAGCGGTCTGACAGGCGCCCGGCAAACGGTGCGGCAGCGGCCACGACGATAGGCCAGGGCGAGATCAAAAATCCGGTATCGATGGCGTTGCGGTGTAACACCTGTTCAAAATAGAAAGGCAAAGCGACAAAGGCCAGGCCCTGCGCGGTAAACGATGCCATGGCGGTCAGGGTGGACAGCGCAAACATGGGGCGGCGCAGCAAGTCCACCGGCAGCATCGGTGCCGGGTGGCCCCGCTGGAGGCGCAGCAGCATGATGCCGGCCACGCCGGACAGCGCCAATGTCGAGAGTACCTGCAGCAGCGGCTGGCGTTGCGCGGCAGCGCTCAGTGCGTAGATCAGGGCAGCAAAGGTGATGGCGGTCAACATGGCTGTGCGGGTGTCAACCGGGTGATCACGTCGCGCCACGTGCGGCAGCGCCGACCAGGCCATGGCCAGCGCGGCCAGCCCGAGCGGCAGGTTGATGGCAAACAGCCAGGGCCACGCGGCCACCGACAGGACCAGCGACGCCACCGTGGGGCCCAGCGCAAACGACACCCCAACCACCAGCGCATTCAGCCCGACACCGCGGCCCAGCCGTGCGGCTGGAAAAATCAGCCGGATCAGCGCGATGTTGACGCTCATGATGCCGCTCGCACCGATGCCCTGAACGGCGCGGGCCAAGGCCAGCAACGGCAGCGTCGGTGCCAATGCGCAGCCCAGCGATGCCAGCGTGAAGATGGCCAGCCCAGCCAGAAAGACGCGCCGCGGGCCGATCAGGTCGCCCAATGCCGCCAGTGGCAGCAAGGTGGCCACCACCGTGAGCTGGTAGGCGTTGATGATCCAGATGGACGCCGCCGGCGTTGCGTGCAGGTCAGCGCCGATGGCGGGCAGGGCGGTGTTGGCAATGGCGGTGTCGAGCGACCCCAGCGCCACACCGACCAGAATCGCCAGCAGGGCGCGCATGTCGAGCGGGTGAGGGGCTTGAGCAGGTAGGCATGTAGCGGCGGGCGATGGTGGCAGTGGCGGCATGCTGGGGGCTATATCGATTGGCGGGATGATGGCCGTCTCATATAAGAAATGTCAGTCTAGCCCTTATGGGATATGCGCAGATAGCTATCAAATAAATACCACTTCACCAGCGGGTTGGCTACCAGTTGCGCAGCACGCCGAGCGCCAGCGGCAGGCTGGCCATGCCCAGTAGCGTAGAGACGGTCACCAGTGCCGCCACAAAAGCGCCGTCGTAACCCATGCGCGACGCCAGCACGTAGCAGCTTGATGCCGTGGGCAGCGCAGAAAACGTCAGCAGGATGGTCGTCTGTACCGGGTTCAAATGGAACAGGTGTGACAGCACCAGGGCCAGCAGCGGCATCATGAGGTGGCGGATCAGCAGCAGCGCGCTGCCCAGCAGTTTGGCGTGGTTCAGGGCACCAAGCTGCATGCCCGCGCCCGCTGCCATCAAGCCCAGCGACAGCGAAGTACCACCAATGCGGCTGACCGTGGGCTCCAACCAGACCGGAATGGACCAGCCCAGCAGGTTGGCGGCCAGCCCGCTGGCGGTGCCGATGATCAGCGGGTTGCGCACCAGTTCGCGCAGAAAACCGCGCTGGGCGTGACGCGCCATCGGCCAGACGGCGCCGATGTTCATCAGGGGCACGCTCACGCCAATCAGCAGCGCGATCACCGCCACGCCCTGGGTGCCTGCCAGTTTGGAGGCCAGCGCCAGGCCAATAAACGAGTTGAAACGAAACGCCACCTGAGCGCTGGCCGCATGCTGGCGGGCGGCCACCCTGCCGCGCAGCCCTGGCCAGTAGGGCACGGAATAGGCCATGGCAATGCCACCCAGCCCCAGCGTCCATGCCGCACCGACCAGGTTGCTGGCCGTGCCGAGGTCCAGCGGCGTGCGGATGATTGACTGGAAAAGCAGCACCGGAAAGAACAAAAAGTACACCAGCTGTTCCACCTGGGCCCACACCGGCCGGTTCAGGGGGGTGAAGCGACAAATCAGATAGCCGATCAGAATCAGCGAAAAGTCGGGGAAAAGGAGTTCGGCATAGTTCACCCGGCGAGAATAGCAGCCATGTCACCCTCCGCCGATCCCCGTCCGATGCCACCCAACTCGCCCTTGGCCGTACCCGACCTGGTGATCGACACCTTCATTGACGCGCTGTGGCTCGAAGATGGTCTCTCGAAAAACACGCTGGCGGCCTACCGCCGCGACCTGAACCTGTTTTCAGCTTGGCTGGCAGAACGTGGCAGTGGCCTGGTGCGGGTCACGCAGGACGACATCAATGGCTACTTTGCAGCCCGCCATGGTCAGACCCAGGCCACCACCGCCAACCGCCGCCTGACGGTGTTCAAGCGCTTTTTCCATTGGGCACTGCGCGAGCATCTGATTGCCGCTGACCCGACGCTCAAAATCCTCTCGGCAAAGCAGCGCCTGCGTCTACCCAAAACGCTGACCGAATTCCAGGTGGAAGCCTTGCTGGCCGCCCCCGATGTCAGCGCCGCCCAGGGGGTGCGCGATCGCACCATGCTCGAACTGATGTACGCCAGCGGCCTGCGTGTGAGTGAGCTGGTGACGCTCAAAGTCTTCAACATCAGCCTCAACGACAACGTGCTGCGCGTCTTTGGCAAGGGCAACAAGGAGCGCCTGGTGCCGTTCGGCGAGGTGGCCAGCCTGTGGCTCAAGCGTTACCTGGCGCAGCCACGTGCCGAGTTGCTGGCCGGGCACCAGACGGACGACCTGTTTGTGACCCACAAAGGCCCGACACCGGGCACTGCCATGAGCCGGGTGATGTTCTGGATGCTGGTGAAGAAATACGCGCTGTTGGCCGGCATCACGTCGCCACTGTCGCCGCACACGCTGCGCCACGCGTTTGCCACGCATCTGCTCAACCACGGGGCAGATTTGCGCGCGGTGCAGATGCTGCTGGGTCATGCCGACATTTCCACCACCACCATTTACACCCATGTAGCACGTGAGCGGCTCAAGGTGTTGCACGCGCAGCACCACCCGCGCGGATAAGTCCGTTGGTCAAGAGGTGATGTTATCGGCCCAGGCTAGCGCCTGCAGATGCGCCCAATTGACCTGGTCACCGGTGAGCTGCAACTCTGTGGCGGTTTCGGCAAACAAACTGTCATCAGCGTTTTCACAGGCCAGGGTGAGTTGCAGGAAAGGTGCCAGCACCCCTTTGCCGCGCAGCAGTGCATCGGTCACCGATTGAGGCAAAGAGATGGACTCCAGCGCGTCACCCAGCGGCATGCCCAGCATGGTGTCTAGCAGCGAGAAGATGCCCACCACAAAGGCGTTGTCGCACTCTTCGGGCGACAGCAGTTGCTCCGCCAGCAGCTCCATCAGCCGCCCGCGCACCACGGCGGCTTGACCTACAGCCGGCGACACACCGGCTGACCCAGAGGTCGTCATCAGCAGCGCCGCCCAGCGAAACAGTTTTTTCAGGCCCAGCAGCATCACCGCGTGGCGAAACGAGGTGATTTCGCAGCTCAGCCCAAACCCCGCCGAATTGATGAAGCGCAGCAGGTTGAACGACAGCGTCGGGTCGTGCTTGAAAACCTCTTCAATCTCGGTCGTGCTGGCTTGCTTGCGCACCAGGTTGATCAGGTGAATAATGGCCGCCTGCGCCGGGCGAATGGTCTGGCCCTTGACCAGCACCGGTCGCGCAAACCAGTAACCCTGAAACAGCTTGGCACCGACAAACAGCGCTGCGTCAAATTGCTCCAGGGTCTCAATTTTTTCGGCAACCAACTGGATGGCGGGTTGAGCAGCCAGATCGGTGGCGATGGCTTTCATCTGTGCTGCCGATACACAGGTCACATCGACCTTGACGAATGAAGCCAGCGGCAGCCAGTTGGCATAGGCGGGTCGCATCACGCTCTGGTCAAAGGCCAGCCGGAAACCACGCTGATGCACCCCGATCATGGTCTGCAAAAAGGTCTCGATGTCTTCCGGCTCGGACTGATCCTCCGGCATGGGCGGAATCTCCAGCACCACCCGGTCGGGCTCAATCAGCTCCAGGTGGCCACCAGCCAGGGTCTGATGCGTGCAATTGATGAATATCGTCTTGCTGGTGTTGCGCATCTCGCTGTCGGCGTTGGACAGCAGGTTGAACAGCAACGCAGCATCACTGGCTGCGGTGTAGACGTTGTTTTCCATCGAACGGTCAAACAGTTCGTAGCCAAACACGTTGCGTTTGGCATCCAGAATGGGTTGTCGGGCAATCGCCATGGTCGAACTCGATGTGTTTGAACTGTGGTCGGGTGACTGGGTCGGATGGGGCATGGAGACTTCGAAAAAATTGTGCGTTCTCAGGCAACTTGCGGTGTACCACACAACGCGTCCAGATCAGCTTCGCTGAAACCTGCAGCACGTCGTGCGTTCACGTTGAATGGGCCCTTGAGCAGCGGCGCGCCGTGTGTTTGCGCCAGTTGGGCGTATGTCAATACCGGGTCCAGGCCACGCTGGCTGCACAGCGCACCGTACCAGCGGTTGCCGGTGGCGACGTGACCAATCTCATCGCGCAGGATGATGTCCAGGATGGCGGCCCCGCGTTTGTCGCCGATGGACACCAGTTTGTTGCCAATGGCCGGAGTGGCATCCAGACCACGGGCCTCCAGGGTGCGCGGCACCAGCGCCAGGCGGGCCAGCAGGTCGCCCCGGGTTCGGGAGGCCATGTCCCATAAGCCATCGTGGGCAGGAAAATCACCATACGCGTAGCCCAGCGACCTCAGATGTCCTTCCAGCAGCTCGAAATGCAGCGCCTCTTCCACCGCCACCTGCCACCAGTCGCGGTAAAAAACCTCGGGCATATCTGCAAAGCGCCAGACAATGTCCAGTGCCAGGTTGATGGCGTTGGCTTCGATATGCGTCAGCGCGTGAATCAGGCTGGCGTGGCCTTCAAGCGTGCCGACCGAGCGGCTTTTCAGGGCACTGGGGTGAACCAGCGTGGGGAGCAGAGGGCGGCCTGGCAGACCGTCGGGCTCTTTCAAAGTGGTTTGGGAATCAACACTTGTATGCCGGCTGTCGAAGGCTCTCACGGCTGCGGCCTTGTCTTGCGTGCTGCACAGCAACAACAGTTGCAAGGCCTGTGCGCGCAGAGAAGGCGCAAGCGCTTGGCGGGTGTTGGGGCAGGGCTGGGTCATGGTGGTCGTCTCAATCCTACAATTCTATGTTTCTTGTTCAAGAAAGACGTTCATGGCTATTTACGAAGTGGATGGTGTTTGCCCCACGGTGCCCGACTCAGCTTGGGTGGCCGACAGTGCCCAAGTGATGGGCGATGTGGTGCTGGGCGATGAGGTCAGCCTCTGGTTTGGTGTGGTGGCCCGGGGCGACACAGCCGCCATCCGCATCGGGGCGCGTACCAATATTCAGGACCTGACGGTGCTGCATGCTGACGTGGGCATGCCGTTGACCATTGGCGCGGGGGTGACGGTCGGCCACAAGGCCATGCTGCACGGCTGCACCGTGGGCGACGACAGCCTGATCGGCATTGGTGCCGTGGTGCTCAACGGCGCAAAAATTGGCAAGGGCTGTCTGGTGGGCGCGGGTGCGCTGGTCACCGAGGGCAAGGAGTTTCCTGGCGGCTCGATGATCATCGGCAGCCCGGCCAAAGTGGTGCGCAGCCTCACGTCCGAGCAATTGCAGGGCCTGCGCCAAAGCGCTGATCACTATGTGGCCAATGCGCAGCGCTTCAAAGCCACGCTGCACAAACTCGCCTGAACCTACCTGGAACATCACTTGTCTGAAATTCATAAATTCCTGTTTGAAGGCCTGCCGGTGCGCGGTGTGCTAGTGCGCCTGACCGATGCCTGGCGCGAAATTTTGAGCCGTCGCGCAGCCAACACCACCCACGGGGCCTACCCGAAGCCACTGCAAAACCTGCTCGGGGAAATGACTGCGGCTGCCGTGCTGATGCAATCCAACATCAAGTTCGACGGGGCTTTGGTGCTACAGATTTTTGGTGACGGCCCGGTCAAGCTGGCGGTGGTGGAGGTGCAGCCAGACTTTGGTCTGCGCGCCACAGCCACCCTGAACGGCACGCTGGACGATGCCGCCACCCTGAGCCAGATGGTCAACGTGGGCAACGAGGGCCGCTGCGCCATCACCCTGGATCCGCAAAACCGCCAGCCCGGCCAGCAGCCGTATCAGGGCGTGGTGCCGCTGTTTGGCGACCACCACGAAAAGCTGGAAAAATTCAGCGACGTGTTGCAGCACTACATGTTGCAAAGTGAGCAACTCGACACCACCCTGGTGCTGGCCGCCAACGACCAGGTAGCCGCTGGGCTGCTGATCCAGCGGCTACCGATGCAGGGTGCGGGCAACCTGGCGGGCGGGTCAAGCTACGCGCATGAGGACGAGATTGGCCGCAACGAAGACTACAAGCGTATTTCCCTGCTGGCATCGACCCTCAAGCGCGAGGAACTGCTGACGCTCGATGCCGACAGCATCCTGCACCGCTTGTTCTGGGACGAAAACGTGCTGAGGTTCGACCCATTGAAGGGCGACACAGGCCCGCGTTTTTCATGCACCTGCAGCCGCGAGCGCGTCAGCCGCATGTTGCTGAGCCTGGGCGCGCAAGAGGTGGACAGCATCTTGCAGGAGCGAGCGGATGTCGAGGTGGGTTGCGACTTTTGCGGCCAGCAGTACCGTTTTGACGCGGTCGATGCTGCGCAGATTTTTCGCCAACCAGACCAGTTACCGCCAGTTCCCGGGGCGGTGCACTAAAGGCTAGAGCAGCCGGTCGTCCTGATTCAGGGCTTCGTCCAGGCGGGCCAGCAAGGCACCGAGCTTTTCAGACGACGGACCTGGCTGGGCTGGCGCATCGCTTGTGGCGGTCAGGGCCTGATGCGCGTGTTGGTCGGTCAAATCAAACGCGAGGTTCAGCGCCGCCAGCACCGCGATGCGATCTCGGGCGCGTACCTTGCCACCATCACGAATTTTGCACATGGCGGTATCCACCCGTTCCACCGCGTCCAGCAGGCGGGCATCGCCGCCGTCCGGGCAACCCAGCAGGTAGCTCTGGCCCATGATCTGCACTTCAAGCTGTTTCATGCGTCACCCCGCGATGCGGCTGTCTTGAACGCGGGCTTGACGGTGCTGCCGCCGGGCTCAGCTGGCAAGCGCTCCAGCAGGGCATCAACCCTGGCCCGCGCTGCGCCCAACCGCGATTTGAGCGAGTCGCGCTCTTGCGTGAGAGAGTCAATTTGCTGGTTGAGCAGGGCGTTGGTACGCATGAGTTCTTCATAACGCACCAGCAGGCGTTCAACGCGCTCGGTGATTTGGTCGATTTGTGATGGGTCCGACATAGACGCGCATTGTAGGGTTTTGGCAAGTTGCCGCGACTAGAATAGTCTGCGTTGGTGCTCGCGGTGTGGTTCACACGCCGCAGTTCAACGGGAAGCAGGAGGGTCAAGCGTTCACGCCAAACCTAACCTGCGCTGCCCCCGCAACGGTAAGTGGACGAACCTTTTTGGTTCCGCTGTCATTGAGGCCACTGGATGTGTTGACAAGCATCTGGGAAGGCGATGACGGTTGATTCCACCAGCCCGGATACCGGCCAACACGGTGGCTGCACGCCTTTAAAACGTGCAACCGTGACGCTCATGCACTGTCGGGGACGACGGTGAGAGCACTTTGATGGTTCTTTTCAACGATGAAATCTTTTGTTTTTTCCAAGCGCCAAGGCGCACCCGTGAGCCTTGCTGCGTCTGCTTTGGCCGTTTTGGCGGCGTTCCCTATGCTGGCGCAAAGCCAGGTTGCGGGAACTTTGGGGGAGGTGGTGGTGACGGCGACCGGCTTTAACGAGCCCGCTGCAAGCTTGCCATTTGGTGTCAGTGTGATCACCCAGACGGATATTCAGCGTGCGGGCGTGACATCGGTCGGCGATGCATTAATCAAATTGCTAGGCGTTCCTGCCAGACCGGATTTTTATGGTGCTGGCGATTACGGTCTGGATTTGCGCGGCTTCGGCACCACCGCATCCAGTAATCAGGTGGTGATTGTCGACGGCGTCAAACTCAATGATGCGGATTTAAGTGCTCCCAGGCTTTCCGCGATTGCCATTGATACGGTCGAGAAGATCGAAGTCATTCGTGGCAGTGGATCAGTGTTGTATGGCGCAGGCGCGACCGGCGGCGTGATTGTGATTACCACCCAGGCAGGGCGGGGCACGGTACGCCGCAACCAGGCGGAGGTATACACCGCTGTGGGAAGCTACGGTTTACAGGAAGCGCGTGTCAACGCCACTTTGGCCTCTGGTGGATTCTCATTGGATGTGTCGGGAAACAACCGCCAGGCAGACAACTACCGCGACAACTTCAAGTCGCGCGCGGATGGTGGTACGTTGCATGCGCAGTGGAGCAATGACTGGCTGCGTCTGGGTGGCAGCTACGCGCATGACACACTGGATACAGGTTTGCCGGGGTCGCTGTCAGCGGCCCAAAATCAGGTCAATCCATCGCAAACCACCTCGCCCCATGACACGGCTGCGATCGATAACACGCTCAAGACATTGTTTTTGCAGGCCGAACTGGGCGCGTGGCAGCTTGGTATGGATGTGGGTGAGCGCAGCAAGTCACTCGACAGCGTGTACAGCGGCTATCCCTATGTCTATGCTGTGGATGTCAACACACTGGCACTGCGAGCTCGCCATGACACAAGCTGGGGGCAAATTCAGAATGTGCTGACGCTGGGTCATGATCAGAGCGACTGGCAGCGCACTACACCAGGAACGCCCGATACGGTGTCGACCCAAAACGCTGGTGCTAACTATGTGCAGGATGAGCTTACCTTGGCCACAGGCACCCGTATTTCGTTGGGCTATCGGGAAGAGAAAATTGAACTGTCCGATAGCGCAGCGGCGAGCAACACGAACAAGTTGCAAACTGCCTGGGAGATGGGTCTGACGCAGCCGCTGTCAAAAACATGGTCAATTTTTGGCCGCCTGGGCACCAGTTACCGTCTGGCGAATGTCGATGAAATGGGCTTCACCACGCCAGGCACTGTGTTGCAGCCACAGACCTCACGCGACGCTGAACTCGGCAGCCGCTGGAACTACGACGGTGGTCGTGCGGAACTGCGCTTCTATCGCAACAGCTTAACGAATGAAATTGGCTATGACCCCAACGCGGTTGGTCCCTACAGCCCCTACTCAAACGGAGCCAATGTCAACTTTGATCCAACCCGTCGCCAGGGTGTAGAACTCGAAGCGCAACAAGTGGTGAACAAATCTCTTTCGCTCAAGGCCAATTTGGGCATTCGCCAGGCCACCTTCAGCGCTGGTGCTTACAACGGCAATACAGTGCCGCTCGTGGCGCACTCGACATTTGCGCTGCGTGCTGATTGGCAGTTCGCCCCAAGTCAGTCACTGGATGCGGGCGTGGCGTTTGTGTCTTCACAATATGTTGACTTCAACAATGTGTGCAAGGTGCCAGGTTACGCCACTACCGACGCCCGCTATGCTTACAAGATGCGCGATATCGAGTTGTCGTTGGGGGTCAGCAACCTGCTGGATGCCAAATACTACACACAGGCATTTAAATGTGTGGCTGGGGTAACCAATGGCATTTACCCGGAAGCTGGCCGTGCAATGACGGCCGCGCTACGCGTCAAGTTCTGATAGCAGCGGTCTTTGTTCATGACCACCTGCCCCGCCATCCTCGTCGCCGCCCCCGCCTCCGGCCAGGGCAAGACGACGGTTGTTTCTGCCTTGGCGCGGCTGCACACCCGTCAGGGCCGCAAAGTGCGGGTGTTCAAGTGCGGGCCGGACTTTCTGGACCCGTACTGGCACGCGCTGGCCAGTGGTGCGCCGGTGTACCAACTGGACTTGTGGATCAACGGCGAGGCCGACTGCCGCGCGCGGCTGGCCGCTGCGGCGGCTGAGGCTGACCTGATCATCGTCGAAGGGGTGATGGGCCTGTATGACGGCGACCCCAGCGCGGCGGATCTGGCACAGCGTTTTGGCCTGCCGGTGATGGCGGTGATTGATGCGGGTGCCATGGCGGGCACCTTTGGCGCGCTGGCGTTTGGCCTGCAGCACTACCGCCCAGGCCTGACGTGGGCGGGTGTGCTGGCCAACCGCGTGGCCAGCGAGCGGCATGCGCTGATGCTGCAAAGCAGTGTGCGCGATCCCGAACAATGGCTGGGCGCGGTGATGCGCAACGCGGCCTTGTCGCTGCCCGAGCGGCATCTGGGCCTGACCGTGGCCAGTGAGGTGGGTGACGCGCTGGCGCGGCTGGATGCAGCTGCAGATGCGCTGGAGGCCACGCCATTGGGGCAGATGACGCTACTGGATTTGCAGCGGTGGGCGGTGGACTTTGCGGCGCCCTCGATGGGGTCGGACGGCTGGGTGGCTGAGTCTTCTGCTGCGTGTCCCCCGCCCGCGTTGCGGGCTCCTCCTTTACCTTCGCAGCAGACTCAGCCACCCAGCCGTCCAGGACTGTGCGGCAAGCGAATTGCTATTGCCTGCGACGCGTCTTTTTGCTTCATTTATGCGGCCAATCTGGATTGCTTGCGTGACCTGGGCGCGGAACTGGTGTTTTTCTCGCCGCTGGCGGACGCGGCGCTGCCCAAATGCGATGCGTTGTGGCTTCCCGGTGGTTACCCGGAATTACACGCAACCAAGATTGCTGCTAATACTGCGCTGCGTGACAGCCAGGCCGCGCACATTGCCGCAGGCAAACCGGTCTGGGCGGAGTGTGGCGGCATGATGGCGCTGTTTGACACACTGATCACCTCTGACGGTGAACGTTTTTCCCAGTGGGGCCTGCTGCCCGGCACGGTCACCATGCACAAACGGCTGGCGGCGCTGGGGCCGCAGCAGTTGTCGTTGGCCAGTGGCACGCTGCGCGGCCACACTTTTCATTACTCCACCACCGAGACATTGCTGCAGCCGGTAGCCCGCACCGCGCGGCCCAACACCGACCCGCTGCCCGATGCCGGTGAGGCACTGTGGCAGCACGGCAGCGTGCGCGCCAGTTATTTCCACGCGTGGTTTGCCTCGTGCCCGGCAGCGGTTGTCGAACTGTTTTCGCCGCCTGCCATGGTTGTGGCTTCTGGAGAGCGCCTGTGACCCAGGGCACCGCGCCTGCTGCGAGTGGCACTGTAATAGCCGAGGCCGGGATCATGCCAACCCTTGACGTGGCCAGCACACGGGCAGCCGTTCCAGCCTGGTTTGGTCCACCCACGGGCCCGCAGTGCATCGTCTGCCTGACCGAGGAAACCACTGAATGGCTTTACCTGCTGGGCCAGGAGCACCGCATTGTGGGCATTTCGGGCTACACCGTGCGACCGAAACGTGCACGTCACGAAAAGCCCCGCATCAGCGCTTTCACCAGCGCCAAGCTGGACAAAATTCTGGCCCTGCAACCCGACTGCGTGCTGGGTTTTTCCGACATGCAGGCCGATATTGCCAGCAGCCTGATTCGCGCGGGCGTGCAGGTCACCATCTTCAACCAACGCAGCGTGGCGCAGATTTTCGACATGTTGTTCCAGGTGGCGGTGATGGTGGGGCAGGGTGAGCAAGGCCTGGTATTGATACAAAAAATGCAGCAGGGAGTGCAGGCGATACAAGGGCTGGTGGCCGATTTGGCTTATAGACCGAAGATCTACTTTGAAGAGTGGGACGCGCCGCACATCAGCGCCATCCAGTGGGTGTCAGAGCTGATCGGTATCGCTGGGGGTGACGACATTTTTCCGGAACTGGCGACCCAGTCGCTGGGCAAACACCGCATTATTTCCGACGGCGCAGAGATCGTGCGGCGCAACCCGGACATCATCATTGGTTCCTGGTGCGGCAAAAAGTTCCGCCCGGAGAGCGTGGCAGCACGCGCGGGCTGGAGCGAGGTGACGGCGGTCAAAACCGAGCAGTTGTTCGAGATCAAGTCCTGCGACATCCTGCAACCCGGCCCGGCTGCGCTGACCGACGGTCTGGCGCAGTTGCATCGCATCATTTCGGATTGGAGCCACAACGTCGCCCCCAGGTTGACAGCATCACGTGTTGCGCAGCCCCACGGCGTGGGAGCTTTGGCATGACCGATCTGTCCATCGCCCGCAGCGAACTGATTCTGGGTGGCCAGAAAAGCGGCAAAAGCCGCCGTGCCGAGTTGCTGGCGCGCGACTGGCTGGTGCAGTCAACCAGCCACCGCGCGGTGATGATCGCCACCGCGCAGCCGTGGGACGCCGAGATGTGCCAGCGCATCACCCGTCACCAAGCCGACCGCGCCGAGCGGGTGCCAGGCATGGTCACGGTGGAAGAACCGCTGAAGCTGGCCGAGGCCATTCAAACGCACAGCCACGCCGACGCGCTGATCGTGGTGGATTGTCTGACTTTGTGGCTGACCAACTGCCTGATGCCCGCCGAATCAGAGCTGCCTCGTGACACTTCTGCGGCAGATGAGGCTTTGCCGGATGAGGCACAGACATTTATAACAAATCAGCCTCTAGCCCTTATGCAAAAAGCGCAAGTAGCTCTGCTTTTAGAAGCAATTAAGCAAGCCCCCGGGCCGCTGGTGCTGGTGGGCAACGAGATCGGTCTGGGGGTGATTCCACTGGGCCGCGAGGTGCGCGCCTTTGTGGATGCGCTGGGCCTGCTGAACCAAAGTGTGGCCGGTGCTTGCCAGCGCGTCACGCTGATGGCCGCTGGGTTGCCGCTGACTTTGAAGGAAAGTGCATGATGTTCAAGCGTTGGAATGACTGGATGACAGGCCAAAATCGCCGCGCCAGCCTCAGTCAGGGCGCAGCCGTCAAGGCCGCTGTGATCGCGCAGTCCATGGGCCGCTCGCGCCAGTTGGTGGGCCTGATCACCTTGGTCTTGTGTGGCCTTAGCGCTGCCCACGCCTATGAGGTCACTGACGACCGGGGTGTGACGGTGCGTTTCGCCCAGCCGCCGCAGCGCGTGGTGAGCCTGCTGCCGTCGCTGGCAGAAACCGTGTGTGAGCTCGGTCAATGCGCGCGGTTGGTGGGGGTGGACGGCTATTCGGACTATCCGGCCAGCCTGAAAACCCTGCCCCAAGTGGGTGGCGGGCTGGACCCGAATATCGAGGCCATCGTGGCGCTGCGCCCGGACGTGGTGCTGATGGCGACCTCGTCGCGCGCCGGTGACCGGCTGCGTTCGCTGGGCCTGAAGGTGGTCTCGCTGGAGCCCAAGACCCATGCCGATGTGCAGCGCGTGATGCTGAAAATTGGCGAGGTGCTGGGCGTGCCCGATGCCGCCAAAATCTGGCGCGCCATCGATGCCGGCGTGTCGGCAGCGGCACAGTCCATCCCGCCGAACATCAAAGCCACGCGGGTGTACTTCGAAGTGAATCAGGGCCCCTACGCAGCGGGCGAGTCATCGTTCATTGGCGAGACCCTGACCCGCCTGGGCGTGAAAAATATCGTGCCCGCCAAGCTCGGGCCGTTTCCCAAACTCAACCCAGAATTCATCGTGCGTGCCAACCCCGACCTGATCATGGTGGGTCAACGCAACGCAACGGGCATGCTGCAGCGCCCGGGCTGGCAAAGCATCCGCGCCGTGCGTGAAAACCGCGTCTGCGTCTTCAGTCCGACGCAGGCGGATGCGCTGGTGCGCCCGGGCCCGCGCATTGCAGAGGGCGCGCGGCTGATGGCGCAATGCCTGACTGACAAGGCTCCCAAAAGCGCGGCGACGGGGGTCAAGCCTTGACGCTACGCAGCATGCCGTTTCTGGTGTGGTCGCTGATTCTGTTGAGTCTGGCGCTCACCGTGCTGGGCGTGTGTGTGGGCAGCGCCGGTTTTGAGAACCTGATCGGCGCGCTGCTGCACCCTGACGTTGACCCGGCGACCACCGCCTTGGCGCAGCAAATTGTGGGCGAGATCCGCCTGCCGCGCACCCTGGGCGCGTGGGCCGCAGGTGCCTTGCTGGGGCTGGCCGGGGCGGTGGCGCAGGGCTTGTTTCGCAACCCGCTGGCCGACCCCTACCTGTTGGGCAGCGCCTCAGGCGCGTCGCTGGCGGTGGCGCTGACACTGGCCGCGCTGGGTGGCAGCGCGGGCATGTTGGGCGGCAGCATGATGAACGGCGGTGTGGCGGTGAGCGTGTTTTCCGGCAGCGTGCTGGTGCGTCTGGGGCTGACCGGCGCGGCGTTTGTTGGCGCGGTGCTGGCGGTGCTGCTGACGCTGGCGCTCTCCAAAGGCGTGCAACACACGCTGCGGCTGCTGCTGGCAGGTGTGGTGGTGGGTGTGGTGCTGGGCGCGGCCACGCAAATGGTGTTGCTGCTGTCGCCCGACTCGATGCAGGCCATGCAGGCGTTCATGCTGGGTTCGACCGCGTTTGTCGGTTGGACGGCGTGTCTGTTGATGGCCGGCGTGTGGGGCGGCTGCGTGGTGGCTGCGGCCTTGTTGGGGCGTGTGCTGGATGGCCTGAGCTTGGGCGACGCCACGGCGCAGAGTCTGGG
>CAIVHU010000120.1 GCA_903905735.1 uncultured beta proteobacterium | reverse complement strand
TCGACCTGGGCGCCTGGAGCCACGAATGCGAAAGCGACGACCCAAACCCTACCCGTGGTTAAAGGTTCCGCGTGACCACGCTCGCCGAAAAATCAAGATACATGGTCACGACTGGGAGCCAAAGTAAGCGCCATTCGATTTGAGCCGGTTTGTTTGTTCGGCAGCGCACGATGGTTGCAAAGTCACTCTATGGGCGTTGCGATCGAAAAAGAGGCCGTGCGGGCATTGCCCAACAGATTTTTACGCTATCTCCATATACCAGCCAACAGAGCACTGCGGCCCACTGCATCAGTTCCAAGCATGGATGCAACAGGTGATACAGACTTCGAGTTCCACCACCTTGGCACATTGGGGACCATAGGACAGTGCAGAGCTGGCAGCAAACTCAGGTGTTATTGAAACTCAGTAGGCTGTCCGGTGACAGTAACTCTTCGCCCAGCGTGACCAGCTTTTCGCGCAGCAGCCCCATTGGTGCGAGGTTAGCCGGTGTGGCAGCGCACAGACCTCGTGCTGCATTGGGAACACATTGAGCAAGTGCCTGCTGTCCTGCAGCTGCGACGATTGGCGTGCAGACAGGTGCAATTTTTGTCCCCTCTGTTTTGCCTGCGCCTTGTGCCCGGGCTTTGAAAGGCACCCTTTATGCTACGCAACTCAAAAGACTTGGAGAACTTTACCATCCGCGCAACCGATGGCGATGTCGGACATATCAAGGACATGTACTTCGATGACGACGCCTGGGTGCTGCGTTACTTTGTGGTGGAGACCGGCTCCTGGCTGTCCAGCCACAAGGTGCTGATCTCGCCGGTGTCGGTGCAGCAGCCTGACTGGCATGGCAAAACGCTGCCGGTATCCATTACCAAATCACAGGTCAGCAACAGCCCAGATATCGACACCGAAGAACCCGTGTCGCGCCAGAACGAAGTGCAGTACCTCGGCTATTACGGCTACCCAGCCTACTGGGGAGGTACCGGCCTTTGGGGCGATGGGATGTACCCCTATGGGGTGGTACCCACCTACATCAGCAACGGACCGGGCTGGGCTGAACGTCAGCGAGAAGATGAAGCAGCCATGGCCAATGAACGCGCGCGCCACCGCAATGACGACCCCCATCTGCGCAGCTGCGAAGCGGTCAAAGGCTACCATATGCTTGCAAATGACGGCGAGATCGGTCACGTCAGCGGTTTTCTGGTGGATGAAGCCACCTGGGCCATACGCTATCTGGTGGTCAATACCAGCAACTGGTGGATGGGTCACGAAGTGCTGATTGCACCGCCATGGATATCAAGCGTGAACTGGTCGGACAAGACCGTCTTGGTGGACCTCAGCCGCGATGCGATCAAAGTGTCGCCGAGGTATGACGCCAAGGCCCTGCTGAACCGCGAGTGGGAGCGCTATTTGCACAAACACTATGGACGCATTGGTTACTGGTCCGGCACTGAAGCGCTGCAAGCCCAGAGCGAAGTAGCACTAAAGCTGCCTATGTGACGCAGGCCTCAAAACGCAAAGGTTTGCACATGGTCGTCACTTTACGTTGTTGGCTAAGTGTGAGTGATGCCTTGTTTTGTAACCAGCTCAATCGTTAGTTCAGTGAGCGCACTCCCGTTGTTGAAGGTTTCCTCGGACTAATTGACCTTCAGCGTCTTATGTTCAGCCCCTGCGATTCAGTGTGGCAGCGCACAGATGATTACTGGCCCGGACACTAAAAATGAAACCCACGAGCGTCATTGGTTTGAGAAGCAAGTCGGTCCCTGTGAAGAGCATCTGCCAGATTTGATGAATACTATCCTCAACTTTCCTTGCCGGTATCTCGCGCCCCTGAAATACCTGCCCTGTCTTTGTGCCCTGGCCTTGTCCGGTTGTGGCTCAATTGCGCCACAACATGAAACGCCAGCACCTGTCGTCGCTGCGCAGTACCCTACCTTTGACTCGCAACAAGCTGCCGACGCCGCAGCTATCAGCTGGCGAGACTATTTCACCGATCCGCTGCTGCGCACCTTGATTGGCAAGGCGCTTGAAAACAACCGCGATCTGCGCCTGGCCGCCCTGCACGTTGCTGAGGCGCGCGCAGCCTATGGCATCCAGCGTGCCGACCTTTACCCGAACATTGGTGCACAGGCAGGCGTGGATCGTTCGCGCACGCCGGCCGATCTCAGCATGACCGGCAAGCCCTTGCAGGCAAGTCAGTACCAGGTGGTGCTCGGCCTGGCGACCTGGGAAATCGATTTTTGGGGTCGCGTGCGCAGCCTCAAAGATGCCGCGCTGGAAAACTATCTGGCCACGGATTCTGCCCGGCGCGGTGCCAGCATAGCGCTGGTCGCCCAGGTTGCCAACGCCTACCTCACGTTATGCGAGCTTGAGGAGCGCATCGCCCTGGCACAGCAAACCATTGCAAGCAGGACCGAAAGTTTCCGCATCTTCACACGCCGCGTCGAAGTGGGTGCTACCTCCCGCCTCAATCTCACCCAGGTCCAGACTCTGCTCACCCAAGCTCAGGCACTTGGCGCGCAGTTAGAACAGGCCCGGGCCGCCCAGCTAAATGCGCTGACCTTGCTGGTTGGCGCCTCGCCTGACCTGCCCCCACTGGTTGGGAAGCTTGACGCAAGGAATTTGCTGACCGCACTACGCTCCGGGCTACCCTCCGACCTGCTCGTTCAGCGTCCCGATATTCTTGCGGCCGAGCATCAGTTGAAGGCCGCCAGTGCCAACATCAAGGCGGCGCGCGCCGCCTTTTTTCCGCGCATTGCGCTGACCGCCTCAGCCGGTACGGCCAGTGCCGAACTCAGTGGCCTTTTCGCTTCGGGCAGTCAGGCCTGGATCTTTTCACCCAGCATTTCGCTACCCCTCTTTGATGCCGGACGTCTGCAAAACAACCTCGACCTGGCAGAAGTACGCCGTGCCATGGCCGTGGCTGACTATGCCAAGACGGTGCAGAGCGCCTTCCGAGATGTCGCCGATGCCCTGTCTGCACGTCATTGGCTGCTTGAGCAGGTCACCATCGCCCGCAGCGGCCTGTCCACCCAGCGCGAACGAGCGCATCTATCGCAATTGCGCTACGACAACGGGGCGGCAGCTTATCTCGATGTCCTTGATGCCCAGCGTGACCTGCTCGCCGCCGAACAGCAAGTGGTGCAAACGCGCCGCACCTTGCTGAGCAATCAGGTCAGCCTCTATGCCGCGCTCGGTGGCGGGGCATTGGACTTTCCTGAATGACCGGCCCGCGAACCAACGCACTCAACGGAGAAATCAGCCCGCCATGAATAGCAACGTCAGTTCCCCGGCCAGTATCACTGTCACCGTCACTTTCAATCCGCCCGATGCCGCTGGCGCACCGACCCATGACGCACAACCGGTGAGCGTAGCTGTTACGCCTGCCATCGCAACAGCAGCGGTGGCTGCAGCGACTACCGACACGGCAGCAATACCAACGCAGCCGACGAATAAACCGGTGGCCGCTTCCACGCAAGCTCCGGCTGTGGCCGCCATCGTTCCCATCGTCCCCACCAACCATGCAACGCCACAGCAGGATGCAGATCCAGCCGTGAGCGCGGCAAAAGCTACGGTGGGGGAACAAAAAGCCGTCAAATCCAGTATGCCAACTGCCGGTACCCCTGCCCCAACTTTCTGGACAAAATGGAAGAAATGGCTAATCCCAGCCCTGATTGCCGTCGCCCTCGTCATCATGGGCCTAATCGCTTGGCAAATGCTGCGCCCGAAAGGACCGGGCGAAGGTTTCGTGAGCAGCAACGGCCGCATCGAAGCGACCGAAATCGACGTCGCCAGCAAGTTTGGCGGACGACTCAAAGATATTCTGGTGACCGATGGTGAGTTCGTGGCCGCCGGTCAGATTCTTGGCCACATGCAGGTGCATACCCTGGAAGCACAGCGCGATGAGGCTCAGGCCAAGCACCAACAGTCGATCACTGCCGTCGCCAGCGCTCAAGCACAGGTCGCCGTACGCGAAAGTGACCGGCAAGCGGCGATTGCCGTGGTGGCACAGCGCGACAGCGAGCTAGATGCCGCCCAGCGCCGACTGGCACGCTCGGAAACTCTGACCCTGGAAGGCGCCTCCTCAGGGCAGGAACTCGATGATGACCGGGCTCGAATGCGCAACGCACGCGCCGCAGTGGTTGCCGCCCAGGCCCAAGTTCAAGCAGCGCAGGCAGCGATTGCTGCAGCCCGTGCCCAGGTTGCCGGGTCGCGCGCGACGGTGGATGCGGCCGAGGCCACTATCGTCCGAATCAAGGCCGATATTGACGACGACACCCTGACTGCGCCACGCGACGGCCGTGTGCAATACCGCATCGCCCAACCCGGCGAAGTGCTCGCGCCCGGTGGCAAGGTGCTCAACCTGGTCGATCTGGGCGACGTCTACATGACATTCTTCGTCATCGAAGCCAGCGCCGGCAAGCTTGCGCTGGGCAGCGAGGTGCATATCGTGCTCGATGCCGCGCCGCAGTATGTGATTCCGGCCACACTTTCCTTCGTCGCGAGCACCGCGCAGTTCACCCCGAAAACCGTGGAAACGGCGAGCGAACGCCAGAAACTGATGTTCCGGGTCAAGGCGCGGATCAACCGCGAATTGCTGCAAAACAACCTGCACCAGGTCAAGACCGGCCTGCCCGGCATGGCCTGGCTAAAGCTCGATCCACAGGCCGCATGGCCGCCTGAACTGGCGGTGAAAGTACCGCAGTGACCAACGTCCCGGCCAGAGCTGCTCCACCAGTTGCAAGCCTTGCTGACATCACGCTGCGCTACGGCAAGACGCTGGCGCTCGACAAGATCACACTGGATTTCCCCGCAGGCTGTATGGTCGGCCTGATCGGCCCCGATGGCGTCGGCAAATCCAGCCTGCTCGCTCTTATTGCCGGCGCACGCGCCGTGCAGGACGGCCATATCGAGGTGCTGGGCGGCGACTTGACCAGCACGCGCCATCGCGACAATGTCTGTCCGCGCATCGCTTACATGCCGCAGGGCCTGGGCAAGAACCTGTACTCAACCCTATCGGTGGAGGAAAATTTGCAGTTTTTTGGCCGACTGTTCGGCCACAATGCCGCCGAACGCCGCTTGCGCATCGACCAACTGACGAGAAGCACCGGTCTGCAGGCTTTTCTCGCCCGTCCGGTGGGCAAGCTCTCGGGCGGCATGAAACAGAAGCTGGGCCTGTGCAGCGCCCTGATCCACGATCCCGACCTGCTGATTCTCGACGAACCGACGACCGGCGTAGACCCGCTGTCGCGCCGGCAGTTCTGGGATCTGATCGACCATATTCGCAGTCAGCGCGATGGCATGAGCGTCATTGTCGCCACCGCTTACATGGAAGAAGCTGACCGCTTCGACTGGCTGGTGGCGATGGACGCCGGTAAGGTGCTGGCGACCGGCACACCGACCGAATTGCGGGGCAGCAGCAAATCGCTGGAAGAAGCCTTCATCGCCTTGCTGCCAGAAGCGGAGCGGCAGGACCACCACGCTGTTGTCGTGCCGCCGCTGGTTATCTCGACGAATGCCAAGGGCGCGGAGATCGCCATAGAGGCCAAGGGCCTGACTATGCGCTTCGGAGACTTTCTTGCTGTCGATCACGTTGATTTCCGTATCCGGCGCGGCGAAATCTTCGGCTTCCTCGGTTCGAACGGTTGTGGCAAATCGACCACCATGAAGATGCTCACCGGGCTGCTACCAGCCAGCGAGGGCGAGGCCTGGCTGTTCGGCAAGCGGGTCAACGGGCACGACATCGATACCCGGCGGCGGGTGGGCTATATGTCGCAATCCTTCTCCCTCTATGGCGAACTGTCGGTGCGACAAAACCTGGTACTGCACGCCCGGCTTTTCCAGGTGCCTGAGTCGCAGATCCCGGCCCGCGTTGATGAAATGCTGAAGCGCTTTGACCTGAGCGGTGTCCAGGAAAGCATGCCAGGAACGCTGCCGCTGGGCATTCGCCAGCGTCTGTCGCTGGCTGTCGCCATGGTGCACAAGCCGGAAATGCTGATCCTCGATGAGCCGACATCCGGCGTTGACCCGGTGGCGCGCGACATGTTCTGGCAGTTGATGATCGACCTCTCCCGCCAGGACCATGTGACCATCTTCATTTCCACTCATTTCATGAATGAGGCCGAGCGATGTGACCGCATTTCTCTGATGCACGCTGGTCGGGTCCTAGTCACAGACACGCCCGCCGAACTGGTCCGCCAGCGCGGCACGCAAACGCTGGAACAGGCTTTCATTAGCTATCTCGAAGAAGCCAGCGCAGCCAAACCGCTGCCAGAGGATGCGCCGGCCCATTCGGTACAAGCCCCGGGCGAAGCCGCACCGATAACGAACATCCGACCTGCCCCACGCCCTCAGCGCTTCGCTTTCAGCTTCGCACGGGCCTACAGCTATACCTTGCGTGAAACATTGGAACTGCAGCGCGACCCGGTACGGGCCACGCTGGCACTGCTCGGCTCAGTCATCCTGATGTTCATCATCGCCTATGGCATCAGCCTCGACGTCGAAAACCTCTCTTACGCCGTCCTCGACCGCGACCAGACCATCCTCAGCCAGAACTACGCGCTCAACCTCTCTGGCTCACGCTATTTCATTGAGCATGCGCCAATCACCGACTACACCGATCTCGACCAACGCATGCGCAGTGGCGAGCTATCGCTGGCCATCGAACTTCCGGCTGGCTTCGCCCGTGACATCGAGCGTGGCACGCCAGTGCAGATCGGCGCCTGGGTCGATGGTGCGATGCCAACGCGGGCTGAAACCGTGCGCGGCTATGTCATGGCGATGCACCAGATGTGGCTGGTCGATATGGCCAAGCATCGCCTGGGTGTCGACCTGGCCACTGCCAGCACGCTGGAAACCCGATACCGCTACAACCCCGACGTCAAGAGCCTGCCGGCCATGGTGCCAGCCGTGATACCGATGCTGCTGATGATGATTCCCGCCATGCTCGCCGCGCTCTCCGTGGTGCGCGAAAAGGAACTGGGCTCGATCATCAACCTCTATGTCACGCCGGTCACGCGCAGTGAATTCCTTCTCGGCAAGCAACTACCTTACATTGTGCTGGCGATGGTCAATTTCCTGCTGCTGACGGCACTGGCTGTCACCGTTTTCGGTGTGCCGATCAAGGGCAGTTTCGCAACCTTGACGCTGGCCGCCTTCATCTACGTCATCTGCTCCACCGGCTTCGGCCTCTTTGCCTCGACCTTCACCAAGAGCCAGATTGCCGCCCTGTTCGTCACCATGATCGGCACCATCATTCCCTGCGTTCAGTTCGCCGGCCTGCTCAATCCGGTGTCCTCGCTAGAAGGTGCCGGTGCCTTCATCGGCCACATCTATCCAGCCACCCATTTTCTGATCATCAGCCGCGGCGTATTTGGCAAGGCGCTCGGCCTGGCCACCCTGGCCCCCTCGTTCTGGCCGATGCTGGTGGCTATTCCGGTCATTCTCGGCCTCGCCATCGTGATGCTTAAGAAGCAAGAGAGCTGATCAATGCCGCGCAGCAAGAATGTTTTTCGGCTGGGGGTCAAGGAACTCTGGAGCCTGGTTCGTGACCCGATCATGCTGGTGCTGATTGTCTATACCTTCACGGTGTCGATTTACGTCGCGGCCACGGCGATGCCGGAGAGCCTGCACAATGCACCCATCGCCATCGTCGATGAAGACGCTTCGCCGCTTTCGGCGCGCATCGTGGCGAGCTTCTACCCGCCGCGATTCAAGACACCAGTGCTCATTGGAATGGAGGGCATAGACCCCGGTATGGACCAGGGCAAATACAGCTTCGTGCTTGATATTCCCCCCGGTTTTCAGCGCGACGTGCTGGCCGGGCGGGTGCCAGCCATCCAGATCAACGTCGACGCAACCTTGATGAGCCAGGCTTTCACCGGCAACGGCTACATCCAGCTGATCGTCGCCGGTGAGGTCAGCGACTTCGTCCAAAACTACCACAGCGCGGCGCCAACGCCAGTGGAACTGGCTTTGCGCATGCGCTTCAACCCCAATCTCGATCAATCCTGGTTCGGTTCGCTGATGGAGATCATCAACAACGTCACCATGCTGTCCATCGTCCTGACCGGTGCCGCCCTGATCCGGGAACGAGAGCACGGGACCATCGAACACCTGCTGGTCATGCCCGTGACGCCCGCTGAAATCATGCTGGCCAAGGTCTGGTCGATGGGCCTGGTGGTGCTGCTGGCCGCCATGGTGGCGCTGATATTTGTCGTGCAACTGGCCTTGCAGGTACCGATCCAGGGCTCCATTGGGCTGTTCATGCTGGTGGCCATGTTGCACCTGTTCGCCACCACCTCCATGGGCATTTTCCTGGCCACGCTGGCGCGCTCGATGCCGCAGTTCGCAATGCTGCTGATCCTGGTTCTGCTGCCCCTGCAACTGCTCTCGGGTGGCGCCTCGCCGCGCGAAAGCATGCCAGCGCTGGTGCAGAACATCATGCTGGCGGCACCGACCACCTATTTCGTCTCGGCCGGCCAGGCCATTCTTTATCGCGGTGCCGGTCTCGCCGTGGTCTGGCCGCAAATGCTCGCCATCACCGCCATCGGCGCCGTGCTTTTCGCGCTCGCGCTGACCCGTTTTCGAAAAACTATCAACCAGATGGCCTGAGAGGGGAAAAACCAGTGGGGTGAATCAACACACGAACTGGGTTTTTGACCGGCATGAGCCGCATCGATGTCGTGTGGCTGACCACGCAGTCATATTGACTTCTCCAGCGTTGAATATTGGACGTGGAAGTTGGCTTGTCTATGCTTTGGCAAACGTACTACCAAAGCCAAGTTGAAGAGCGACTGGTTCTCAGCATGTTAGGATAGTCCTATAGAGTGCAACTCACAGGCCATGCAAGTCAAATGGCAGTATGCTCCTAGCTGGTACTTCTGGCGGCAATTACCTGCCTCTCAGCCAAAAACTGAACGGCATCAGCAACACTCCAGAACATGGTATGGGCTTTGCCCAGCCCCTCAGGATCGCATCGATTGAGCAGGTCACGCACCGATGTCTTCACTCTGGCTAAGACCAAATCGATGCCGACGCCAGCCAGGCTCTGTTTGAGCTCCAAAAGACATTCCACTGCAGTGCTGTCCAGATCCGCACTTTCTTCCAGGCTGATGACGACTGCTGCCAAATCATGTCGATTCTTCACGCGAATCATGACTTCGGCGACGACCCTTTCAGCACTGGCAAAAAACAAGGGTTCCTCGGGCCGAAGTATCAAAAGGCCGGGTCTTGCCGCAGCTTCCCGTTGCGTATTGAGATCCACGTAGTTTCGCGACGATCCAAGTTCTCCAAGTTCATGCAAGACTGGCTGGCTAAAGCGCTGCATAGCCGCCAGAACAGACAGTCCAATGGACGCGAGCATGCCATCCAGGACACCCAGCAGCAGCACGGCCAATACGGCACCGATGACCAGCATCCGGTCACGGTTAATCCGCCAGACTGATAAAAGTGGTTTGGGT
>CAIVHU010000119.1 GCA_903905735.1 uncultured beta proteobacterium | reverse complement strand
TGGATCGGTGACGCAGGCGAACTTTGGCCGACCCGGCGCCAGCGACTACAGAAATCCGGTCCTGGCTGCCGCTCTGAAATACATGGGCTTTGTACAACGTTTCGGGTTCGGTATTGCAGAAGCGCGTCGATCCATGGCTGCAAACGGCAACCCTCCCCCTGAGTTCCAGGTTGAGCTGACCAACGTGCTGGCTACGTTGAGGCTCGGCGCACCGGGTAGCGTGTCATGAGCGTTCCAGTACTGACCTTTTTCAACAACAAGGGCGGTGTCGGCAAGACATCGCTGGTGTTTCACTTGGCTTGGATGTTTGCCGAGATGGGCAAACGTGTGGTTGCCATCGATTTGGACCCGCAAGCAAATCTTACATCGGCATTTCTTCCGGAAGAAGCGCTAGAGGAACTGTGGGACCCGCAAGTGCCACCCAAGGTGGGCACGACCATTTTCAGGTGCATTCAGCCGCTGACCAAGGTGGGCGATATCCTGCCTCCAGTTGTGCAGCGTATCGACCCCCGCCTGCATTTGATACCTGGGGATCTTGCGCTGGCTGGGTTTGAGGATCAGTTGTCAGGTGCTTGGACGGACGCCATGGGCTCCAACCAAGACAATCTGTTTCGCCCGTTCCGGCTTCTGACCGCTTTTTGGCAAGTAGCGCAAATGGCGGCAAAAGATCAGGCAGCAGACTTGATTCTTGCCGACGTTGGGCCGAATCTGGGTGCAATCAACCGCTCGGCTTTGATCGGTAGCGATCATGTGGTCATCCCGCTGGCGGCCGACTTGTTTTCGCTGCAAGGTTTGCGAAACCTTGGGCCTACGCTGATCGCGTGGAGATCGGACTGGAAAAAAAGAGTTGCGAATTGGGAGCAGCCGGACTTCGATCTTCCCGCTGGCACGATGATGCCCGAGGGCTACATATTGATGCAGCACATGGAGCGACTATCCCGAGCAGTGAAAGCCTATAAAAAGTGGGCAGATCGAATTCCAAACACTTACCGTGAGAGCGTCACGTGCCAGCCCAAGGCATTGCAGGCGAGTAATATCAATGAAGGCAACTGTTTGGCGCGACTGAAACACTATCGCAGCTTGATCCCCATGGCGCAGGAAGTCCGCAAGCCGATCTTCCATCTCAACTCGGCGGACGGAGCGATTGGAAACCACTCGCAAGCCGTTCGTGACGCGTGGAGTGACTTCAAGGAATTGGCCGTTGCGATCGACAATCGAATTCAGGACGCAGTGTGAGCCAGCCGCAATCGGAGGGCAGTTGTCCGAATCGCCCCGGGGTCCCTAGATACCCGCCAGCCTCGGGAAATGGCACTGCTCGAACTCTGACGGCGACAAGCTGGCATCGGCCGAATGGCGCGGCGTTGGGTTGTAGAGCATCTCGATGTTGACGACGACATCGGACTGAGTGTCCTGCCGCGTCCGATCGGAGTAGACCAGGATTGTGAAACGCATGCCAGAACCGCAGCCTGAGCGCGACGCGCCGATTGGGGCCACCGTGCCGGTGAACGGCATGATCGTGGTCACTTGCAACATGGCTGACTTTCTGCCGATGGGGGTGCCGGTGTTCAACCCGTGGACGCAGGGCGCTGCGGGTCAGGCTTGATATGACGGCCGTCCTCCACTGCCAGGATCATGTCGAAGACGAAGTCTGCGAAACGCTGAGGTTGAAAGGCTGGCTGACGAGCGC
>CAIVHU010000118.1 GCA_903905735.1 uncultured beta proteobacterium | reverse complement strand
GATGTTGCCCTGGCCGTGCACGGTGACACCCGCGCCGAGATTGGTGCTGCCGTTGCCGTCGATCGCCAGCCGCGCGTTCGCGTCGTTGAGGTTGATGCTGACGGTTCCACTGATAGCCTGGTTTGGTGCGCCTGAAGAACTGTCGAGCATCAAGATGCCGCCGTTGGCAACGTTCACGGCACCGTTGATGGTGGCGCCGTTGATGATCCGCTCTCGTGCGTTAGCGGCGGTCGTCAGGTCCAGCGTTCCCGCGAAATTGACGGCGCTCAGAAAGTTAGTTGAGCTGTTACTGGCCTGCAGTACACCACTGCCGCTGGTGGTGACCGTGCCGCCGCCGATCGTGATGCCGGCTTGTGTCACGATGCTGTTGTTTTGAGCAATGATCTGCCCAGCAGTATTACCGACGCTGGTCGAAAGCAGAAGCGTGCCGCCGCCCGTGGCCTGCAGGCTGCCGTTATTGGTAATGCTGCCGCTACCACCCGGCGGGGTGATGTTCAACGTGCCGCCGTTGACATCGGCCGAGATTAGGCCGTTGTTGGTCAGCACATTGGCGCCACCGACGTAAAGGGCCTGCCCGATGTTGCCCTGGCCACGCACGGTGACCCCCGAGCCAAAGTTCGTGCTGCCATTGCCATCGATGGCCAGCTGCGCTGAGGCAGAGTTGAGATTGATGGTGGCATTGCCGCCAATGGCCTGGGTGCCACCCGTGGTATTTGTGCTGTCCAGGGTGAGAATGCCGCCATTGGAGATGTTGACGGCGCCGTTGATCGTGGCGCCGTTGATAATCCGCTGACGCGAATTGGCCTGGCTGGTCAGGTCCAGCGTACCGTTGAGCGTGACGCCGCTCAGGTAATTCGAGCCACTGTTGTTGGCGACCAGCGCCCCGGTTCCGGTGGTATTGATCGTCCCGCCAGTGATGGTCTGGCCGAGCTGATTGAGCAAGGCACCACCGGCGATATTGATCACGCCGCCAGTGTTGTTGGTGCTGCCACCCGCCATCAGGGCCAGCGAAGCGATATCGATGTTGACGGTGCCGGCGTTGCCCAGATTCAGTATCTGCTCGTTCGTGTTGACAGTGACAGTCTTGGCTGCGCCGATGGTGGCGGTGTCGGCACCTCCGGGCACGGCGCTACAACCCCAGTTGGCCGACGTTCCCCAGTTTCCTGTGCCCGGATTCCAGGTGCAAATCACGGCAGATGCTGGAATCGCCGCGCCCAACAGCGCCCCTCCCATAACAATTTGCGCGACCAATTGCGCAACGGTCGTTTTACGAAACACATGATGGGGCTTGCGAGCTGACATGTTCTGACTCCCGAGATATTGGGCCAAACGTTCTGAATGGTGACTTTGCCGCTGAAATTAACTTAAAACACTGATGCCGAAAAGCACATTTCATGCCGCGAACTCAACCAAGCAATGACATATGAAAAAACCTTTTAATATCAATTAATTAGATGCTTATATCGGCGCATCAACCGACCTTCATTCACATCATGAAGAGCGCATGACAAAAATTGTGTAATACACATTAGTGATACAAATGCATCAGATTGATGGATCTGGAGCAATGAAGTTAAATTGATTGACGCGCAATCGTTACACGACCAATACCAATGAAGCGGTGAGCCTCAGTTTGCGCAAAATAACCAAAAATAGAAGTGGTCGCGAAATTTTGAACGGCGCGATTAGTTGGAGCTCTGGGCATAAAGCCTGGCCAAAGACGATTGGGCAAGAAGGCGTTTTGGCAAAACCCCAAGTCAGAGGTAGTCAAGAAATCAGCGCGACGCATTCGTCGCACGCACACGCCGGAATTCAAGGCCAGGGTTGCATTGGCCGCTTTGCGGGAAGACAAGACGACGGCCGAGCTTTGCAGCCAGTTTGAACTGCACGCCAAACAGATTACGGAATGGAAACGCCAACAGCTGGAGCACGTCGCAGACGTCTTTGGTGGCGCGCCCGCGCCGAAGGAGCCGGTAGATCTGGTGTCGCTACATTCAACGGCAAAAGTTGTCTACGCTTGGAAAATCCGGACCCAAACCGCACAAATATATGACGTAAAAAACATTGCTGAACACCAACGGTTTAGCTTAAGTTGGGTGTGTCCTTCCGGTAAGCCTGCCAAACTGAAGTTTTTTTGCTGAGGGCGTTGGATTTTTGGTCCAGTCCGTTTTTTTTGCTTGCGTTCTCGTCCGATTCGCAATACTCT
>CAIVHU010000117.1 GCA_903905735.1 uncultured beta proteobacterium | reverse complement strand
ACCCAAACCACTTTTATCAGTCTGGCGGATTAACCGTGACCGGATGCTGGTCATCGGTGCCGTATTGGCCGTGCTGCTGCTGGGTGTCCTGGATGGCATGCTCGCGTCCATTGGACTGTCTGTTCTGGCGGCTATGCAGCGGTTTAGTCAGCCGGTCCTGCATGAACTTGGAGAACTAGGATCCTCGCGCAACTATGTAGATCTCAATACACAACGGGAAGCTGTAGCAAGACCGGGCCTGTTGATACTTCGGCCCGAGGAACCCTTGTTTTTTGCGAGTGCTGAAAGGGTTGTCGCTGAAGTCATGATTCGCGTGAAGAACCGACATGATCTGGCAGCGGTCGTTATCAGCCTGGAAGAAAGTGCGGATCTGGACAGCACTGCAGTGGAATGTCTTTTGGAGCTCAAGCAGAGTCTGGCTGGCATCGGCATGGATTTGTACTTAGCGAGAGCCAAGACTTCGGTGCGCGACCTGCTCAATCGATGCGATCCTGAGGGACTGGGTAAAGCCGATACCATGTTCTGGAGTGTTGCTGATGCCGTTCAGTTTTTGGCTGAGAGGCAGGTAATTGCCGCCAGAAGTACCAACCAGGAGCATGCTGCTATTTGACTTGCGTGGCCTGCAAGCTGCACCCTATTGGACTACCCTCAAGGAAGCTGGATTCGCAGTCCCCACTTGAGCCAGCACCAACCGTTCAGTGTCGAGGGCTGTTTAATTCTGGTCAAAACGGGGCATCTTCTTGGCTGATGCTTTGCAAGCGGTTCAAAGAACCTTTCACGAGCACTAAAAGAAAACCGGGTCAAGGCCAAGCCGTTCGCTTAATCTGTTGAAATTTTCGTGCAGCGAAACCCCGAAAGAGGGCCTCGATTCAAGCGCCTTGGCCCTCCCATGGCATTTGACTTTTCGATCGCCTCGGGCGAAAATGACATATATGTCAAGAAAGAGGATTTCATGGTGGAAGACGTGAAAATCAAAGCCCTGTATCAGCTGCAGGAGGATGTGCTTGAGCGATTGCAAACCATGGGCGATCCTCAATTCGAGCAAGCGAAACTGTGCGGCGGAACGGCCCTGGCCCGCTGCTGGCTTGATCATCGCGTCTCATACGACCTTGATTTTTTTCCTGCCTGAAGGATTCGATGCGGGAAAGATGGCTGCGGCTCTCAAAAAAGCTGGCATTGCCTATGAAACCAAGGACATCGTGGACGATCCGCGCAAAGCGAATCAACTCCACGGATACGTCAGCCATCAAGGCCAGCGGCTCAAAGTCTCGTTTGTCGAGGACGCATATTTTGAAATTTATCCGGCCGTTAAGCGCGAGTTTGGTGGCCTGATCGCCAGGACGGAGGAGATTCGAGGCCTGTATCACAGGAAACTTCGAACCGTTGCAGGCGGCGGGTCGGAGGGCGACTCGTTCGAGGGCGGGCGTCAAAAGGCGCGCGATTTGTTCGATCTCCATGTCTTGTCAGAGGCGTTCATGCCCATCAAGCCCTTCATGGAGTCGCTCCCCTAGCTGCCGGGTTTGCGTTCTGCCGTCTTGGCAATGTGGTTCGCCAGCTTGGCCAGGGTCTTGGTGGCACCGATGCCAATGCCGCAGGGAATGCCCACCCATTGCAGGATGCGGTCACGTATCTTGTGACCTCGTTCGACCAAGTTTCCACGCACGCCGGTCAAGTCAATAAAGGACTCGTCGATCGAGTAAATCTCCTGGGCTGGTCCTAAACCTGCTGCCAAGCTCATCATACGGTCACTCAGGTCACCGTACAGGGCGAAGTTGGCTGAGAGGGCGACCAGACCTTCGCTCTCTGCGAGGTGCCGGATCTGAAACCAGGGTGCACCCATCTTGATGCCCAGGGCTTTGGCTTCGTTGGAGCGGGCAATGGCACAGCCATCGTTGTTGGAAAGCACTACCACCGGTCTGTCGTTCAGGCTGGGCCGAAAGACGCGTTCACAACTGACGTAAAAATTGTTGCCATCCACCAAGGCGTACATGGGGGAGCCTCACACCGCAAACTGTTTGATGCAACTGGTGACCACACCCCAGACCTCGATGGTCTGGCCATCTTTGGGAACAATGTCGGGGAAGGTGGGATTCGCCGCCTTGAGTTTGAGCTTGCCCAGGCGTTGGTACAGCTTCTTGACGGTGAAGTCACCATCCACCACCGCCACCACGATGTGGTTGTGCCTGGGCTTCACGGCACGGTCCACCACCAGAATGTCCTTGTCAAAGATATCGGCCTCCACCATCGAGTGGCCACTGGCCCGCAGGAAGTAAGTGGCTTGCGGATGGGTGATGAGCACCTTGGCTAAGTCTATGCGCTGGGCACCGAGGTCTTCGGCCGGTGACGGAAAGCCCGCCGTCACCCGGTTGTTGAGAAGCAGCACCGGCAGGGGTAACTCAGATATGGGCACCGGCCGCAGTGCTGATATAAAGCTGTACATTTAGATGGGATATCCCCTTAGCTCCAATCCTGTCACAATCGCCCGGTGGCCACAACTTCAACCATGCCAATCGCAGGGGTTGACTACCCCAAAACCTGGAGCCAATTCCTTGAATGGTTCCATTCTGAAGATGCCTGTCGGGCATTTCTTGAGGATTTGCGCTGGCCGGATAGATTCATCTGTCCAAAATGCTCAGTCGCAGATGTACCAATCAGGTCAACCCGTGGTCGTCTGGTGTGTCGGCATTGCAAGCACCAGGCATCCGTGACTGCTGGTTCAATCTTTGACAAAACCAGAACCGAATTGCGGGTATGGTTTGCAGCCATCTGGTACGTGACCAACCAAAAACATGGAATCAGCGCCCTTGGGCTTCAGCGCGTTCTCGGGCTGGGCAGTTATGAAACCGCCTGGACCATGCTGCACCGGCTGCGGCGGGCCATGGTTTTACCCGGTCGCGATCTGCTGCACGGTGAGGTTGAAGTGGATGAATCCTATCTGGCACTGACTGAGCGCAAAGCGCCTTTATCGGCGAAAGGTCGGCAAGGCAACGCCACCAAAGCCATGGTGGTCATTGCCGTCGAGATTTTGCCCAAGGGATTTGGGCGAATACGCATCAAACGGCTCGATAGCGGCAACCAGGAGAACCTGCAGCCATTCATAGCGCAGACGGTGGCACCCGGTTCCCTGGTGCACAGCGATGGCTCCGGCGCTTACAAAAAGGTAACCGAGCAAGGCGTTGACCACAAAGTCACTATGCATCTGGGATCGAGCGTTCCTGCCCGTGAATCCATGCCGGGGGTTCACCGGGTAGCCTCCCTGCTGCAGCGCTGGATGATGGGTATCCACCATGGGGCGGTGCAACCCAGCCAGCTTGACTATT
>CAIVHU010000116.1 GCA_903905735.1 uncultured beta proteobacterium | reverse complement strand
TGCAGCGCAACCCGAACTTCATCATAGGCAGCTATAGGGAAGTTCAATAGTTGAGCGGTCGGTGCCGCTGAAGACCTTTGAATCACCTTTTCGCCCATCCTGGTCGGCGGCTCAGTTCAGCGAGATGCTATGACTCACGCCGATTCGTCGAGGACCTCATGGGGTCACGCGGCGGCAAGCACGAGGCCAGGCGTAGCGACCAGTGAAACACAATGTTGAGCCAAATACACCCCTTCAATTACGGCCGAGGACCATTGTGGCAGTCGTAGCAGCCGATATTCTGACCAGCTGCGAAACTTTGCGTGCGGCCCTCAATGGAAAACGTACGCGCCACTTTGACCTGTGCCAGTGGGCTGCCGCGGTAGTCTGCACCATGACATGCAGCGCAATTCGTCGCGCTCCCGCCAACCATATCACCATGCTTGCTGACCCATGTCGAGCCGATGGTATGCATGCCGTGTGGCCCCCCGTTGGCAGTCATCGGCACCGTGGTGTGGCAGACCGTGCATTCGCGCACCGTGCCGGCATAGCCCTGCAAGGCAATGCTTTGCAGGTTGTCATTGACGTGAGAGCTCGGGTATTCAGCGTGCGTCGCACCGTGGCAGGACTCGCACTGCATGTTGCCATGACCCTTGCTGAAACGGAACAGGCTGAAACCCTTGCTTGGCATGTCGGGAGATGTTGCAAAGCGTGTGTCCGTTGGTTTCACCAAGTTACCGGCAGCGTCCACTGCGCTGGTGGTTCGCTGGCCGTTGTAGTGACAAGCCTGGCAATTCGGTTCCTGCAACCAGCCGACCCGTGTCGGATCACCAACCTTGGACATATTGCCGTGGCAGCTTTGGCACCCCATTGTTGCATTGCCACTTGCATCGACAGCGTTGCCCATGGCGCCACGCAAGCACTTGGTCACCGAGCCCGGATGGCACAGGTAGCAGGAATTACGGTTGGTGCTGGAATCCAATGTCAACAGGTTGGTCGGGTCGAGCGCGGTGCTGTGTTTGGTATGCAACGCACTGGTCATTGACGAGATGCCAGTCACGCCAGTTCCTGGCAGGGCATTGGAGGCGTGGCAAGAGGCACACAGCGTCGGTGTTCCAGCCAATGCAGAGGCATACAGTCCGTTTGGCATGCCCTTGCTGGCCAGAGCGGCCATGTACACCGCGTTGCCAGACTGTTTTTCGTCGTGCAGGCGCAATATGTTCTTTTTCCAGTCGATCTCCAAATTGGCGTCATTGACCCAGCCGGCCGCAGGTTTGGCAGCCAGGCGGGCTTTGTTGGTTTCGGTGGTGGGTCGCGATGCATGGCAGGCGGCACAGGTCATTTCATCACTGACCGGCAACACAGTGATGGTGCTGGCCAGCACCTTGCCAGTTGTATCCTTGGCGACCACCTTGACGGTGGGATAGTAGTTCTTCGCACCGGCGTCGTCGTAAGGCGTCATCGGCAGGGCGGTGGCCTCGAACCAGCCATTGACTGCGCTCAGGGCCATCGGTTTGGCAACGAGCGTAGGCACGGGGTTGCCGGTCAGTCCAACATCGGATGCCGGGCTGGCACCGTACAGGACCTTGGACCAGGACCAGAAATTCGTCTTGTGGACACTGCTGGTGTTGATCGAGCCCGAGGGGTCTGCGACAGCTTCATACGTCAACGTGACACCCGTGGTTACCGCTTTGCCGGTGCCAGCGTTGACCAGTTGCGCGTGCAGGTTGTTGTATGGCGGCAAAATTGAGAACATCGAGTAATCCTTGCCATCCATGCAGTGCATGCCAAGGTCGTTCCAGGCCAGCAGCGAGAACTTCCCGCCACTCGTGGACGTGCCTGAGGTCGCTGTCACGGTGACGGGCACATTGACGGTTGTTTTTCTGTCTTTCACGGACACCAAGGCGCTGCCGGGGGCGATGCCCTTGACGGTCACCACATTGCCCGCCACTGACACTGTCGCCACGCCGGTGGCAGAGGAACTGGCGGTGAGCGTGCCCGAGACTTTGCTCGCCGTGAGAATTGCATTGGATTTCGCGACGACGCTCAACGAAGTCGGTGACACCGTCATCGCATTTGATCCGGAGACCGTGACTGCCACGCTGACAACATGAGAACGGGCATCGCGCACACTGACTGTGGCGCTGCCAGGACCATTGCCAAATACATTCAGGGTTGCGCTGTTGTCATTTACATTTGACACCGACACAGTAGCTACAGCAGTATTGTTCGTCGATGCCTGAATTTGGCCACTGGCACCACTGATTCGAGCCGTGACGTAAGTGCCAGCGGACAGAGCGACCGTGGTGGGAGACACGCTGAGTGCTGCTGACGCTTGTCCAGCAAATGCACAAAGGGATAACAGCACCCAGGCGGCAAACGTGCGAATGCCCCCGTATGTAACGTACCCTGCTATAGCTCTTTGCATCACATGTCTCCTTGTTAGCGGCCAATCAATAACCATCTTGAAATTAGGGATAGTTTCCCGTAAATTGACGGAAAACAGCAATTCCCAATTTGTAACAGTGTGTGAGCTGAACAGGCGAGCAGTTAGTTCTATCAGTCGTGGTGTCTGAATCGACCTGCCATGGACTGCTCTGGCGGCTGATCAGATTGATCAAATCATCGCTACATTGCCGACTGCGGGACTGCTTATGCCAATGTCAGTTTGGAGGCAGTTCAGTAAGGCCAATGTCGGGAACGGGTGTTGGACTGGCACTCAAGGCGATGAAATTTTCGCTACATTGCTGCCAATTCCTCGGTATCGCCGAACGACTGCTCTGGAGCGGGCAGATCGGAAAGTTGTATGACAGCAATGGGTCTGGTGGAGCCAGAAACGGCCGCCGGAAGCCCACCGCGAAAGAATGCGAGCCGCTAAATAATGGGGCCGGTTCAGTGATTGGGGGCTTCGGTCTACCTGCAGGAGTTGTCGATTCATCTCAGCTGCCCACGCTCCCATGAGCCAACGAATTGGTTGCGCCATAGCCGTGAATTGGTCCAGCGGTGGGACTGCGCTGTGAACCAAAAGGACTGGCTCGAACTGGGTTTTGATGGCATTCGCTAGACGAAACTGCCATTGCTTCCAGTTCGAAGGAGCCATCAAGGCCGTCACATCATTGATGCCAATGGAACGGATGACAACGTCAAACTTCTCTACTGGCATTGTCTTGAGCAATTCAAGCATCCCGCTTGAGTCCAGACCGCTTTGGGCCACCAACTGCCAGCATGCGCAGTAGTGTTGTGCCAGCAGTTTCGAGTTGGCGGCCACACCAATCGCCTCACCAGTTGGCCACTGAGCGCCAACGCCTGGGAAGAGGCACCAACCCCAGCCGCCGCAGAATCCCCCTTGATCAGCAACCGAAGTGGTTGGCCCTTAGGAGTCGAGCAAAAATAACTTGAACAATCGAGTTCAGGCGAACGGATTGTGCGGCAGCATGCGATAGTTCCATTCACCATGAAACTCATCGCGTTCTATGTTCAACGTGGCGAGTTCTTGATCAGAAACCTTGATGCC
>CAIVHU010000115.1 GCA_903905735.1 uncultured beta proteobacterium | reverse complement strand
CATACGACACCAGGAGCAGGAAGATGAAAGACTAGATCAGCTCGCGCTGTGGAAATAGCCGCCACCGAACAGGTGGCACCAAGAGTTGGGGCCGCGTAAGCGTCCCCTTATTGCCGCTTTGAGCGGCTCACAATTTGAAAGCCCCCGGCTTTGCCGGGGGATGGTTACTTACTATGAATTTGGAAGCCACTAGCGCATGCCATTAAAGGGCTAGAGGCATAAAAGGCATATAAAAACGGCCTGCGAAACGCAGGCCGGTCCGGTGCAGAAATCGCTGGAGTTAGCGGCTGCTAGGGCCGCGTGGGCCGCCAGAACCGCTGGGGCCACCGGAGCGTCCCCGGCTGCCGGAACGGTTGCCACCGCCCGAGCGGCTCGGGCCGCCGCCAAAACCACTGCCGCCGCCAAAGCCACCACCCGCTGGGCCAGCGCTGCGGTTACCACCACCGCTGAAGCCGCCACCACTGCGGCGAGGGCCACGGTCGGCCATCATGTCAACGCTGGTACGCATCGGGTCTGGCTGACCACCGGCACCCCGCGACGGCGCTGGTGCCGGGCCGCCGTAGCCGCCGCCATTGCCGCCGCCGTAGCCACGCGCCTGGCGCTGGCCGGGGCCACGTGCCGCTTGTTCGGCCGCTGACAAATGGCTGCGGGGTTCGACTTCGCGGCCCACTTCCAGCTCGAAACTGCCTTCGGTGCGCAGACCGGCCGGACGACGTTCACCGTTTGGTGGGCGAGGACCACGACCGCCGCCGCCATTGCGGCCCCCAGAACTGCGACCGCGACCGGCACTATTGCCACCGTTTCCTCCGCCGTTGCCAGAACGCGCAGCGCCCGGGCCTTTGCTGTCGCGCACACGCGTCAGCATTTCGGAGCGGGCGGCTTTGGCAGCGGCCATCATCACGTCACGGCTCGGTGGTTTGCCTGCGCCACCCCAGATGGTCTGGCGGCCCATAGCGATGGGCTCGGCTTTTTCACCGGGCTCTGGCATGAACTCGGCAATGATTTCCACCGGGATGTCTTGTTTGGTGAAACGCTCAATGGCCTGCATGAAGCCTTCTTCGTCCAGACTGACCAGACTCACGGCCTGGCCTTCGGCACCGGCTCGGCCGGTGCGGCCAATGCGGTGCACATAGTCTTCACACACATTGGGGATGTCGTAGTTCACCACATGCGGCAGGTCGTCAATGTCAATGCCGCGTGCGGCAATGTCGGTGGCCACCAAAGCGCGCACATCGCCGCTTTTGAAGTCGCCCAGCGCTTGTGTGCGGGCGGTCTGGCTCTTGTTGCCGTGCAGGGCCATGGCGTTGATGCCGTTTTTGGTCAAAAACTCGGCCACGTTGTTGGCACCAAACTTGGTGCGGGTGAACACCAGCACCTGGCTCCAGTTGTGTTCCTGGATGATGTGCGCCAGCAGCGCCTTCTTCTTGCCGCGACCCACGGGGTGGATCAACTGGGCAATGCGTTGCACCGTGGTGTTGCGCGGCGTGACCTGCACGCTTTGCGGGTTTTTCAGCAGGGTGGCGGCCAATTCGCGGATTTCGTCGCTGAAGGTGGCTGAAAACAGCAGGCTTTGCTTGTCTTTGGGCACGGCCGCCAGGACCTTTTTCACGTCATGGATGAAGCCCATGTCGAGCATGCGGTCAGCTTCGTCGAGCACCAGGATCTGCACTTGGCCCAAATCGACCATGCCTTGCTGCATCAGGTCGAGCAACCGGCCAGGGGTGGCCACCAGAATATCGACGCCTTTTTTCATGCGGCTGATTTGCGGGTTCATGCCGACACCGCCAAACACGGCGGCCGAGGTGATCTCTAGGTATTTGCCGTAGGTCTGCACCGATTCTTCCACCTGCGCAGCCAGTTCGCGGGTCGGGGTCAGCACCAGGGCGCGGATGGCGATGCCGCCAAATTTGTTGCGCGGGGCTTCTTCGCTGCTGAGCTTGTTGAGCATCGGCAGCACAAAGGCGGCGGTTTTGCCGGTGCCGGTTTGGGCGCCGCCCAGCAGGTCGTTGCCTGCCAGTACCAGCGGAATAGCCTGGGCCTGAATCGGCGTGGGGGTTTCGTAGCCTTGCTCAAGCACGGCTTTGATGATGGCCGGAGCCAAATTGAGTTCTTCAAATTTCATTGTGAAATGCACCCCATCCAGGGTGCCAGGACATCAGCCCGTTTTGCCGCGTTGTCACGTCAATTCAGTCAAAGGCAGATGGGATCAAAAACGGAACCTCAGAGTGCTGAAGTTCCCAGCAAGGTGCTGGCGTTGCAGGTAACTGAAGTCCCGCAACGAGCCATATTGTCGCACGGACGCGACGGTAGCTGCAGCCGTGCGTCGATAATGGCACTTTTTCACAGAAACAAAGTCGCAAGTCCTATGGCTCAATACGTATTTTCAATGAACCGCCTTGGCAAGATCGTGCCACCCAAGCGGCATATCCTGAAAGACATTTCGCTAAGTTTTTTCCCCGGTGCCAAGATTGGCGTGCTGGGCACCAATGGCTCGGGTAAATCAACCCTGCTCAAGATCATGGCCGGGCTGGACAAGGACATTGAGGGCGAAGCCATCCCGATGCCGGGTTTGAACATCGGCTATTTGCCGCAGGAGCCACAGCTTGACCCGGTCATGACCGTGCGCCAGAGCATCGAGGCCGGTATGGGCAAACTGTTTGCCGCCAAAGCTCGCCTGGAAGAGGTGTACATCGCCTACGGCGCGGAAGATGCCGACTTTGACGCGCTGGCCGCCGAGCAGGCCGAGCTGGAGGCCATCATCGCCACAGCCGGTACCGACTCCGAGCACCAACTGGAAATTGCTGCCGATGCACTGCGCCTGCCGCCTTGGGATGCGGTGATTGGTGTGCTGTCGGGCGGTGAAAAACGCCGGGTGGCGCTGTGCAGCCTGTTGCTCAGCCATCCTGACATGTTGTTGCTCGATGAGCCGACCAACCACCTGGATGCCGAGTCGGTGGACTGGCTGGAGCAGTTCCTGCAACGCTACTCGGGCACCGTGGTGGCGATTACCCACGATCGTTACTTTCTGGACAATGCTGCCGAATGGATTCTGGAAATGGACCGGGGTTCGGGCATTCCTTACAAGGGCAATTACAGCTCGTGGATGGAGCAGAAGCAGGCGCGCCTGGAGCAGGAAAAGAAGGGCGAAGAATCCCGCGCCAAAACCCTGAAGAAAGAGCTGGAATGGTCGCGCCAGAACCCCAAGGCCCGCCAGGCCAAGAGCAAGGCGCGTCTGGCGCGTTTTGAAGAACTGTCCGACTTTGAATACCAGAAGCGAAACGAAACCAACGAAATCTTTATTCCGGTGGCTGACCGTCTGGGCCAGGAAGTCATTGAATTTGTCAACGTCAGCAAGTCCTTCGGTGATCGGCTGCTGATTGACAACCTGAGCTTCAAGGTGCCGCCAGGTGCCATTGTCGGCATCATCGGCCCTAACGGTGCCGGTAAATCGACGCTGTTCCGTATGATTTCTGGTCAGCAGAAGCCTGACAGCGGTGAAGTCAAGATCGGCCAGACCGTCAAGATGGCCTTCGTGGACCAGAACCGTGACGATCTTGCCAACGAAAAAACCGTCTGGGAAGATGTCTCGGGTGGGCTGGACATGCTCAATATCGGCAAGTTCGTCATGGCCAGCCGCGCGTATTGCGGGCGCTTCAACTTCAATGGTTCTGACCAGCAAAAGCGCGTCGGCACGCTCTCGGGCGGTGAACGCGGCCGACTACACCTAGCCAAGACGCTGATTGCCGGTGGGAACGTGCTGATGCTCGACGAGCCGTCCAACGACCTGGACGTGGAAACCCTGCGGGCGCTGGAAGATGCCTTGCTCGAGTTTGCTGGCTCGATCTTGGTCATCAGCCATGACCGCTGGTTTCTGGACCGCATTGCCACACACATCCTGGCCTGTGAGGGCGACAGCCAGTGGACCTTCTACAACGGCAACTACCACGACTACGAAGAAGACAAGAAGCGGCGGTTGGGTGAAGAAGGCGCGCGCCCACATCGCATGCGCTTCAAGGCCCTGAAGTAGTCCTGACAGACGGTTGAACCATCGTGCCAAGGCCTGATTTATCCATGCCGGGATCGTCGATTTACCAGGGTCTGCTGGAGAAAGCGGCTGGATTTGGCTCGGGCATGTTGTTGCGCGTGCTGCCTGCGGCCCGGCAATCCATGCGTGCGCAGGCATCACGTGCACGGGGTGTTTTGGAGCGTGATCAGTTGGAGCTCAGCGCCAAATTGCTGGAGTCGCATACACAAAGTCTGTGCGAGCGTTTTCCGGCCGTTTTGTTGCAGGTGTTCAGAAGCCATGCCGACGCCGAGGCCAAACACGGCGCGCCGAACAGCGAGCCGCTGCGTCTCGAAGAGCTTGAGCTGATGGATGAAAGTCAGGTGCAGGAGCGCGTTGAATTGGCGCGCATGCTGCAACATGTGCTGATGGAAGCGGAATCAGCCTTACCGGAACTCAATAGCTACGTGTGCGCGCTGGTGGGGCTGGACCGGGTCTCGCCAGAGCGCAATCCGCTGCGCCCGGAATCCTATGTGATGGCCTTGCAGCAACTCATGACTGAAATGCGTGTGCCGACGCAGGTTCGCGCGCTTTGGTTGCGCCACCTGTCCGCGCCTCTGGGTACTGCCTTGCGAGATGCCTATCTGGAATGGTCGGGGCAACTCCAGCGTCAGGATGTCAGGCCGGTCGGTTTCTCCGTGATTCGCACCCCCGATGCGGCTGCCGCGTCGACCCAGGAAGCTTCAACCCGGGTTGACCGCGCGGTATGGACACCGCAATACCGGCAAACGGTGTTGACGCTGGACAAGCTGCGCCGTTTGATGACGGGCCACCTCGACGCACCGCCAGACAACCCGAAAGAGGCCTTCGCCCAGCAGTTTGCCCGTGAGTTTGAGTCAGGTCCCGACGGCCGTGGACTTGCCAGTCCCGCAGGCCAACCACCTGACACCAGCTTTGAGGCGACCGTGCCAGCCGCACTGGATGCCTTGCAGGAGATGCAACAGGTGGATGCCGTGGTGCAGCGCATGCAGCAGCGCCCGGCCTCACCCCAAGGGCGTCATGACGCACGTTCCATGGGTATGGCGGTGCGCGAACAGCTGACGCAAAGTGCCACCGCAGTGAGCCAGGTGCTGAGTCTGGAAGTGGTGTCGCTGATGGTGGAAAACCTGGTGAAGGACACCCGGTTGTTGCCTTCGGTGCGAAAAGTCATCGAGCGACTGGAGCCCGCGTTGTTGCGGTTGGTGATCATCGACCCCCGTTTTTTCATTGACAAGGCCCATCCGGCGCGCCTTTTGCTCAATGAAATTTCGCAGCGTGGGCTGGCGTTCGCTTCAGAATCTGACCCTGATTTCGACATTTTTCTGTTGTCCTTGCAGCGTCATGCGAGCCCGCTGGCCGTGCTGAACATTGACAGTGCTCAGCCTTTTGAAGCAGCGCTGCAGCAACTCCATAAAGAATGGGACAACCCGGACAAGCGGGCCAGCATGAGCAGCCATATTCAAAGTGCTGCGGCCGTTTTAGGCTATGCAGAAGAGCGCAATCTGCTGGCCTCCCGGATGACGGACAGTCTGATGGCGATTCCCGAGATGCGCAGGGTGCCAGCTGGCGTGATAGATTTTTTGTGTGGCCCTTGGGCGCAGGTGATGGCCGAGGCGCAGCTCAAGGCTGCACCTGGCGCGGACGATCCCGGTGGCTACAAGTTGCTGGTCAACGAATTGCTTTGGAGCGCGCAGCCCGATCTAACCCGCAAGGATGTGGGCAGGTTGACCAAGCTCGTGCCGCGGCTGCTGTCCGGCCTGCGCGCGGGGCTGGGGCTGATTGGTTACCCCTCGACAAAAACCAGTGTGTTCTTCGATGCGCTGATGAAGTTACATCATCAGGCGTTCAGACCACCTGCCAAGGGCGAACCAGGTCCTGAAGTGGCGGGTCTGGAGTCAGGTTTGTTGGGCAACCAGGATCATTGGGTGGCACCCGCCGAAGCCAAAGCCTCCGGTTTCATGGTCTTCCCGGACGAAGAAGCAGTGGAGGTTCCCAAGGCGACACCTGTCGAGCTGCCACCGCAAGTGAGCGCTGTGTCTCTCAAGTTGGGTGCCTGGATTGAATTGCAGGTGTCTGGGGTGTGGCAGCGCGTGCAACTGTCCTGGATCAGCCCGCAAGGCACGATGTTTTTATTTACCAGCGTGCGCGGCAAAACCCAGTCGATGACGCAGCGCTTTTTCGAGCGGATGATGGCAGAAGGCAATCTGCGGGTGGTCTCCGATCAGGTGTCCATGGTAGACGGCGCATTGGACGCGGTGGTTCACACCGCCATGCTCAACAGCATCAACGCCGACTTGTGATCAGCGCGTTTGCGGGGGTCAACCGGCCAGTGCGGCCTTGACGGCTTGAGACACCAAGCCCATGTCAGCCTTGCCAGCCAACTGGGTTTTGACAGCGCCCATGACCTTGCCCATATCGCCAGGCCCCTTGGCACCCAAAGTGTTGACGATGGCCGCCACTGCAGTGGCGATCTCTTCAGCACTCAGGCGTTGCGGCAGGTAGGCTTGGAGTACTTTGATCTCGTCACTTTCCTTGTCGGCCAGATCCTGGCGTTGCGCCTGAACGTAAGCCGTAACCGAGTCTTTGCGCTGCTTGATCAGTTTGTCAACAATGCCCACCATCATGGTGTCATCCACCACGACCCGCTCATCCACCTCTTTTTGCTTGACCGCTGCCAGCAGCAGGCGGATGGTGCCCAGACGAACGCTGTCTTTGGCACGCATGGCGTTTTTCATGTCTTCGGTAACCTGGTCTTTGAGTGACATGGTGGTGGCTCCTGGTCAGTAGTGTTGCAGTGTGGTGTGTGTCGGTGGGACAAGGCCTCCAACGAAAAAAGCCCGCCTGAGCGTCCCCGGCGAGCTTTGATTCAGGATTGTGACAGCCCTGTGTGTTAGGACAGGATCAATACAGTTTTTTGGGCAACTGCATGGCGCGAATACGCTTGTAGTTGCGCTTGACAGCGGCAGCCTTCTTGCGTTTGCGCTCGGCAGTGGGCTTTTCATAGAACTCGCGTGCACGCAAGTCAGTCAGCAGGCCCAGCTTTTCAATGGTGCGTTTGAAGCGACGCAGCGCTACGTCAAAAGGCTCGTTTTCTTTAACACGGATGGTTGTCATGGAGTCAAATAATCCCAAAGGTGCAGACTTCAAAATTTGGAAGATCGGGCCAAACATTGATCTTGCGAATTTCCCCGCTTAAAAGTTGATCAGGCAGCGGAGTTTTGCCAGCAAAGCCAAGCATTATAGCGGTCGCTTGAAACTTGGCAACAGATTTCCAATTGATTCTGTCCAGCGGTTTGCCTTTTTCAGGCGGGTACCCCTTGGTTTCATGCTGGCCAGGCGACCCGCCGGGCCAGCCGCTCAAACGCTATGTCGGCTGCCACCGCCAGCAGACCGACCAGCACCGCTCCCTGCAGTACGTAGGCCGTATTGAAGCCACTCAAACCGACGATGATCGGTGAACCCAGCGTTTTGGCCCCCACCGTGGAGGCAATGGCGGCCGTACCGATGTTGATGATGACCGAGGTGCGCACACCGGTGATCCAGACCGGCAAGGCCAGCGGAGTCTCCACTTGCCAAAGCACCTGGCTGGCTCGCATGCCCATGGCGCGGGCAGATTCGATGGCGCCTTGCGGCACCGCAGCCAGCCCGGCCAGCGTCGCTTGCAAGACCGGGAGCAGCCCATACAAAGCCAGTGCCATCAAAGCCGGAAGTTCGCCAAAGCCGAGCGTGGGTACCGCCAGGGCCAGCACAGCAATCGGCGGAAAGGTCTGACCTGCCGCGACAAGGGTTTGCACCATCGGCGCAAAAGCGCGCCCGGATTGTCGGGTCACGGCTATGCCACAGCCAATGCCGACCAGGGTGGAGATAGTGCTGGAAACCAGCACCAGCCACATATGCCGCCAAAGCAGCTCGTCAAATGGTTCCTGCAGATAGACAGGGCGTTCCTGACCTGGAAACAAGGCCCCAAACAAGGCTTGCGAGTGGGGCAGCCACCAGATGAGGGTCAGGAGCAAGGCCACCACCCACAGCAAAGGATCGCGCAGCCCCTGCTTGAGTCTGCCGTGGCCAGATCCATTAAGCGGCATGAACGTCAGATCAGCCATGCGGCTTTGACGCAAAAATGTCGCTTGCATGAAGGCTGCCCAGCGCCGTGCCTTCTTCATTCATCAGTGTCAGCACCGATGCAGCATGCGCAGCCAGGCTGGCAACCGCTTCGCGTTGTGTGGCGCTGTGGCTCAATCGCGGTGACCCCAGGGGTGCAGGTGTGCTGCGCATCAGGGGCGCGACAGGTTTGAGCGACAACAGTTTGATACCCAGATCTGCGCGGCCGATGAAATCAAGCACAAAGTCGCTGGCCGGGTTGGACAGCAGTTCCAGGGGCGAGCCGATCTGTTCAATCCGGCCACGATGCAGCAGCACGATTTTGTTGGCCAGCAGCAGGGCTTCGTCGATGTCATGGGTGACGAGCACAATGGTTTTGCCCGACGTTTGGTGGATGCGTTTGAGCTCCATTTGCAACGCACTGCGGGTGACAGGGTCGAGTGCGCCAAAGGGCTCATCCATCAGCAGTACCGCCGGGTCGGCAGCCAGCGCACGTGCCACGCCCACCCGCTGCTGTTGGCCACCGGAGAGCTGGTGCGGATAGCGGTCGCGAAAAAGTTCAGGTGCCATGCCAAACAGCGTGAGGAGTTCAGAGATACGTTGCGCCATGCGCTCACGACTCCAGCCCAGTAGCTGCGGCACCGTGGCGATGTTGCGTGCCACCGTCCAGTGTGGGAACAAACCGACCGATTGAATGGCGTAACCCATGCGTCTGCGCAGGTCGCGTACATCAAAACTGTAGATTTCCTGGCCGTCAAACAAAATGCGGCCGCTGTCGTGGTCCAGCATGCGGTTGATGAGTTTCAACGCGGTGCTTTTGCCTGAGCCAGAGGGGCCGATCAGCACCACCAATTCACCTTTGGCGATATGCAGGTTCAGGCCATCTATGGCCAAGACGCCGTCATACGACTTGCTGATGTTCTGAAACTCGATCATCAGGCAGATTCACCTGGCAGCTTCAACACGGGTGTCGGTGAATCTGGTGTCCGGCTGGTCAACGCAGCTACCGCCTTGAACAGGGCATCGGCCAGTACCGCCAGCAAGACAATGGGCAAAACGCCCAGCAGTACCAAGTCGTTGGCGGCGCTGAACAAGCCATCAAGCATCAGTGAACCCAGCCCACCGGCACCCACCAGCGCCGTGACAGCCGCCAGACCAATGGTTTGAACCACGGTGGCGTTCAAGCCGGGGAGCCAAACTGGCAGGGCCAGTGGCACCTCTACACGGAAAAAAATTTGCCAGCTTGACATGCCCATGGCCTGCGCGGCAGTCTTTGCCGCTTGCGGGACCTGATTCAGCCCGGCCAGTCCTGACCGCACGATGGGCAACAAGCCGTACAGCACCAGAGCCAGCACAGCGGGGGCCAATCCGATGCCACTGATGCCAGCGTGTCCCAAAACCGGCCAACGTACTGCGGCCCAGGCCAGAGGTGCCATAAACAGCCCAAATAAGGCGATGGACGGGACGGTCTGAACCAGGTTGAGGACAGGAAACACTAGCTTACCCAGTGCGGCGAACCGGGCGCAAGCCCAGGCCAACGGAAATCCGATCAGCACCGACGGCACGGTAGCCAGCGCCACAATCTGTAGGTGGCGCAGTACGGTCACCCAGAAGACATCGCTGCGATTGGCGTATTCCTTCATGATGGACAAGTCGCTGCACATCCCCTGGCCGATGAGAACCATACTGGGCAGTGCTACCAGCAGCATCCCGGTCGTGCGCAGCCAGTCAGAGCGGGTAACAAATTTGATGGTGTCCAGACTGACCAGCCAAGCCAGTGCCATCAGACTCCAGAAACCTGCACCCAGCGAGGTGCGTGTCAGAGTTGATTCAGTGTCGGCGATGTGGGTGGCGTGGTGGCCTGCCAGCCACAGCAACGCTGCCATAGACAGTGACATCGTCAGCAGCAGCAAGATACCCGCCCGACGCGAGTCGGAGGTGTTTGACGCGCTGACGGCAGGACCACTTTCTGCTTGCCTGGCTGGGTAAACCAAGAAAAACATCAGTGGCAGCCACATCAACCACCCCCAACTGGGCACCAGTGCCGTCCAGTAAACGGGCTCGCCAGACATCAGCCGGTTGGGAGCCACGCGCAGTAGTGGTAATGCCGCCGCAGCCCAGGCGCCCAGGGCGGTGCACAGGGCCAGAACGGGGTTGACAGGCCGCATGCCGCCGGATTACTTGATAAACCCTTTGCTGCGCAGATAGTCACCTGCCACCTTGCGGGCATCGACCCCTTCAAGCTGGATGCGGGCGTTGAGTTGCTGCAGGGTGACCTCGTCCAGTGACTTGAAGATGGGTGCCAACACCGCAGCGACCTGAGGGTAGCGCTTGAGAGCGTCCTCCCGGATGACCGCGGCGGGTGCATACACCGGTTGCGCGCCCTTGGTGTCCTGCATGATGACCAAGCCCAGGGCCGCTACCGGGCCATCGGTGCCATAGGCCATGGCCGCGTTCACGCCGGAGGTGTTCTCAGCCGCAGCGCGGATAGTGGCTGCAGTGTCGCCCCCGGCAAGCACCAGGGTCTGGTCGGGGCGCAGTTTCAGGCCATAGGCGGCGGTGAACGCGGGCATGGCATCGGGCCGCTCCATGAATTCGGCTGAAGCGGCCAGCTTCAGCGGGCCCTTGCCCGCCGCGTACTTGGCCAGGTCATCGAGCGTGTGTAACCCGTTGGCGGCTGCTACGTCCTTGCGCACGGCAATTGCCCAGGTGTTGTTGGCATTGGCAGGCTCCAGCCAGACCAGCTTGTTGCGCTCGTAATCCATCTTCTTGACCAGTTCGTAGCCGGCACGCAAGTCCTTCCATGCTTTGTTGCTCTCGTCGCCCAGCATGAAAGCACCGTTGCCGGTGTATTCGGGGTAGATGTCGAGCTCGCCTGTCATCAGAGCCGTTCGCACCACCTTGGTGTTGCCCAGCGAGATGCGGTTTTCAACTTTGATTCCGTTGGCTTCCAGGGCCAGCACCAGGATGTTGCCGAGCAACTTGCCTTCGGTGTCGATTTTGGAGCCGACACGCAGCGGCGCTGAGGCTTGCGCCAGTGCCTGAAACGAGGTGCCCAGCAGGGCTGCCAGGCAAGCACCTAGCAAAAAAGAACGTCGCAATTTCAGCATGGTCAACCCTTTCAAAAAATTCTGCAAGGCCGGTGGCCAGCGCATTGCGCCTGACTTGACAGGCCGGAGGATAAGCGAAAACGAATAGCCCCGACCGCCAGCGCAGGAGTCCGGCATGTGGTCGAATTCAGGCTTTCCTAAAAGGAGCGGTCAATGAAGGCTATCTGGAACGGCGCCGTGATTGCGCAAAGTGACGATACTGTGATGGTTGAAGGCAACCACTACTTTCCTGCCAGCTCGCTCAACCGAGAGTTTGTGCATTTCAGCAACCACAAAACCTCTTGCGCCTGGAAAGGCCAGGCCAGCTATTACTCGCTGATGGTCAACGGTGAAATGAATCCCGATGCCGTCTGGTACTACCCCGACCCCAAGCCCGAGGCCGCCCAAATACGGGACCGGGTGGCATTCTGGAAAGGCGTGACGGTCACGCCATGACCACTGGCACGGCTCACAGAGACGCGTTCACTGCGCACTGACCGCTTGCCCGGCGGGCTCGGTGCCCCTGGCACCTCCACCCAGACTCTTGTACAGCGCGATTTGATTTTGCAGGTACGCCAGTTGGGTTTGCACCAGCGTTTGCTGCGCTATGAAAAGGCTGCGCTGGGCATCGAGCCAGTCAAGCTGGCTCGCGGCACCCGCGTCAAAGCGCAACTTGGTCAGGCGTGTGCGTTCGCTTTCGGCTTGCAGAAGACCCTGGGAGGCTGCCAGTTGCCGGGTCAGCGTGTCACGTCCGGCCAGCGCGTCGGCCACCTCACGAAACGCGCTCTGGATGGCCTTCTCGTACTGTGCCACGGCGATATCCCGGCCTGCCTTGGCCGCTTCCAGGTTCGACTGATTGCGTCCGGCATCAAAAATCGGCAGCAGCAATTGGGGTGCTGCCGTCCAACCCCAGCTGCCGCTCTTGAACAGACCGGAGAGTTCGCTGCTGCCGGAGCCGAATGCCGCCGTCAGCGTGATGTTCGGGAAAAACGCCGCCCGAGCAGCGCCGATGTTGGCGTTGCTGGCGATCAGCAGTTGTTCCGCCTGACGGATGTCGGGGCGTCGGGTCAGCAGTTCGGAGGGCAGACCCGCCGGCACATCGGCCAGGTGCATGGACGCCAGCGTGGTTCCAGCCAACTGCTTCTGCGCTGACTCCGGCAAGGGTTGACCCAGGAGCAGCACCAGAGCGTTCTCGTCCTGGGCGCGCTGTCGCTGCTGTTGCGCCAGCGTGCCGCGTGCGCTTTCCAGCAGGCTTTGCGCCAGGCGTTGGTCGAGCTCGGATGCGGCACCATACTGCAGCTTCAGATCCATCAACTTGAGCGAATCTTCTCGCGTGCCGACTGTCTCGCGTGAAACGCCCAGCAGTTCTTCGTCGGCCAGCAGATTCAGCCAGCCTTGCGCCACGCTGGCCATCAGGCTGATGCGCACGGTCTGGCTGGCTTCTTCGCTGGCCAGATATTGGGCCAGCGCCTGGTCCTTGAGGCTCGCCACGCGGCCAAAAAAGTCAAACTCGTAAGACGTCACGGCCAGCCCTGCCGCGTAGCTGTTGGAAAAACCACCGTTGCCGTCGGGCGTGCGTGAGCCTGTCAGCGCTGCGTTCACCGCCGGGAACTGGGCTGCCCGGCGGACTCCCAATTGCGCGCGGGCTTGCTCAATGTTGAGCACGGCGACCCGCAGATCGCGGTTGTTGGCCAGTGCCGCAGTGACCAGCTCCTGCAGCGTGGCATCTGCATAAAAAGCCTTCCAGTCCATAGCCTGAAAGGGCTGGGCGCTCTTGTTTTCAGAGTTTGTGGTGCTGATGGCGCCGGGCCATTGGGTGGCAACGGGTGCAGCGGGACGCTCATAGGTGGGGATCAGTGAGCATCCTGCTACCAATAAAATAGCTGTTAGCGCAGGTGTGTAAAGGGCTAGAGGCCTAAAAAGCTTATAAGAATTAGTCATCTGTGTGCACTCCCATGTGCGCTGCCTGTTCGGCGTGGATTTGCTGCTGGCGCTCGCTGTCCTTGAACAGACTGCGCACCACCACAAAGAAGATCGGTACGAACACGACGGCCAGCGACGTGCCGGTCAGAATGCCGCCAATCACCCCGGTGCCGATGGCGCGCTGGCTGGCCGAACCCGCACCTGAGGCCAGGGCCAGTGGCAGCACGCCCAGCGTGAACGCCATGGAGGTCATCACGATTGGGCGAAACCGCAAGTGGGCTGCGGCCAGTGCTGCTGCCACCACGCTCTTGCCCTGCGCCTGCAGATCCTTGGCAAACTCGATGATCAGAATCGCGTTTTTCGCCGACAGGCCGATGATGGTGATCAGGCCCACCTGGAAGTACACATCGTTGGAGTAACCGCGCAGCAGCGTGGCCAGAATCACCCCCAGCACGCCCAATGGCACCACCAGAATGACCGACATGGGAATGCTCCAGCTCTCGTACAGCGCAGCCAGGCACAAAAACACCGACAGAATGGCAAAGCCATACAGGATCATGGCTTGGGAGCCGGCCAGTTTTTCCTCGCGCGATGTTCCGCTCCACTCATAACCAAAGCCGGGAGGCAACTTGGCGGCAAGTTGCTCCATCTCGGTCAGTGCCGCGCCGGTGCTGTAGCCTGGCGCGGCGCTGCCACTGATACGCATGGCCGGATAGCCGTTGTAGCGCACGGTTTGCATCGCACCGGTGATCCAGCGCGTGCTGGCAAACGCCGACAGGGGCACCATCTGGCCCTGGTTGTTGGCAACATTGAGCTTGAGCAAATCGTCAGGCTGCATGCGCGCCGGCGCATCGGCTTGCACCACCACGCGCTGCAGGCGACCCGCGTTGGGGAAGTCGTTGACGTAGGCTGAACCCAGAGCGGTGGAAATCAGGCTGTTGATGGCATCAAAGCTCACGCCCAGCGCATTGGCCTTTGTGCGGTCAATGTCCAGTTGTAACTGTGGTGCGTCTTCCAGTCCGTCTGGCCGAACCTGGGTGATGACTTTGCTTTGTGCGGCCATGCCGAGCAACTGGTTGCGTGCGGCCAACAGTGCGTCGTGGCCCAGTCCGGCGCGGTCCTGCAGCCGGAAGCTGAAACCCGATGACGAACCCAGCTCAGGGATGGGCGGCGGACTCAACGGAAAGATGAAAGCATCGCGAATACCCGACAGCGCACCGAATGAGCGCCCCGCCAGGGCTTCTGCCGAACTGCCAGGTCCCGCCCGCTCGGACCAGTCTTTCAGGGTCACAAAAGCCAGCGCGGCATTTTGGCCCTGTCCGGAAAAGCTGAAGCCCAGCACACTGACCATGTCCCTGACTTCGGGCTGCTTCAGCACGAAGCCTTCCACCTGCTGCATCACGTTCAAAGTGCGGTCCAGCGTGGCACCAGGAGGCAATTGCACGTTGACAAGCATATTGCCTTGGTCTTCGGCGGGCAGGAAGGAGGTCGGCAGGCGCTGGTACATCAGCACAGCCACCGCCACAATGGCCAGGTAGATCACCAGGTACCGCGCGGCACGTGGCAGCACTTTGGCGACGCCGCCTTCATATCCTTTGGCGGTGCGTGCAAAGCCGCGGTTGAACCAGCCAAAAAAGCCGGTCTTGGCGTGGTGGTGACCTGCTTCCACCGGCTTGAGCAGCGTCGCGCACAGGGAAGGGGTCAACGACAGCGCCAAAAACGCCGAGAACGCAATCGACGTGCCCATCACCGCCGAGAACTGACGGTAAATATTGCCAATGGAGCCGCTGAAAAAAGCCAGCGGCACAAACACCGACACTAGCACCACGGTCACACCCACGATGGCGCCCTGGATCTGCCCCATGGCCTTGCGCGTGGCCAAAAGGGGCGACAGCCCTTCCTCGCTCATGATGCGTTCGACGTTTTCCACCACCACAATCGCGTCATCGACCACAATGCCGATCACCAGCACCATGGCAAACATGGTCAGCACGTTGATGGAAAAACCCATCGCCAACAAGGCCGAAAAGGTACCCAACAGCGCTACCGGCACCACCAGGGTCGGAATCAGCGTGTAGCGCCAGTCCTGCAAGAACAGGAACATCACCAGGAACACCAGCACGATGGCTTCCACCAGCGTTTCGGCGACCTGCCGCAGCGAGGTTTCGATAAAACGGGAGCTGTCGTAGGGGATCTCCCATTTCATGCCCCGGGGGAAAAACTTTTCCATCTGTTGCATCTTGGCGCGCACGGCTTTGGCCGTCGCGAGCGCATTGCCGCTGGGCGACAGTTGCACACCAATGCCAGTGGCGGGTTTGCCGTTCAGACGGGCAGAAGTGGCATAGGTCTGCGCGCCCAGCTCGATGCGTGCTACATCTTTCAGCCGCACGCTGGAGCCATCCGCATTGGCGCGGAGCACCACATTGCCAAATTGCGCCACATTGGTCAACTGACCGTTGACGATTACCGTGGCCGAAATACCTTGTCCGGCCACATTGGGCAGGCTGCCGATTTCACCGGCAGACACCTGCGCGTTTTGCGCCCGGATGGCCGCAGTGACATCTGCGGCCGACAAGTTGAATCCGACCAGTTTGGCCGGGTCAATCCACACGCGCATGGCCCGCTCGGTGCCAAACAATTGCGCCTGACCGACACCGGGGATGCGCTGGATCTCAGGCAGGACGGAGCGGGAGGCATAGTCGCCCAAGGCAATGGGGTCCAAAGCCGGGTCGTCGGATGACAGGATGGTGAACAGCAGGAAGTTGCTGCGTGCCTTGTCCACCCGTACACCCTGCTGGGTCACAGCGGAGGGAAGGCGTGGCGTTGCGCGCGACAGGCGGTTTTGCACATCCACCTGTGCTAGATCAGGGTTGGTGCCGGGCTCAAAACTCAGCGTGATGCTGCCTGTGCCGTTGGCTTGCGCCGTGGACTCCATGTAGATCAGCCCGGGCGAGCCATTCATTTCCTGCTCGACGATCGACAGCACGCTGTCTTCGAGCGTCTGTGCCGAGGCACCAGGGTAGGTGGCCGAGATGACGATGGACGGAGGCGCCACTGGCGGATACTGCGCAATTGGCAGCTGGGTGATGGACACCACGCCCATCACCATGATGAACAAGGCGATCACCCACGCAAAAATGGGACGGTCAATGAAGAATTTGGACATGCCGGGCGCTCCTTAATGCGTAGCGCTAGATGCCGCAGTGGCCGGGCTGGAAGCTGATTTGGCTGCTGAATCCGCTGGTGCCGCCTGCCCCTGCGGCTGGCCTGCGCCCTGGCTGGGCGTAGCGGCCGCAATGGCCTGCCACGGCACCGGCTTCACTGGTGCGCCACCGCGCAGCTTCTGGAAGCCGTCCACCATTACCTGCTCACCCGCCTGCAAGCCACTCATGATGACCCACTGACCGTTTTGCTGGCCGCCGATCTGGACCGGGCGCGGCGTGACTTTGCCATCAGTACCCACCACCATCACCGTGTCGCCCTGCGGCGAGCGTGTCACGGCTTGTTGCGGCAGCGTGATGGCGTTGCTGGCCTGGGCTTGTTCGAGGCGCACGCGCACAAACAGACCCGGCAGCAGCGTACCCTGCGGATTGGGCACTTCGGCACGCAGGGTGATCTGGCCACTGGTGGTATCCACCGTCAGGTCAGAAAAAAGCAGTTTGGCTGGCTGCGGATATTCGCTGCCGTCCTCCAGCACCACGCGCACGCTGGCCGCCTGCTTGCCTGCCCCCTTGAGCTGCCCGGAAGCCAAGGCCTGGCGCAGTTTCATCACGTCTGAGGCTGGCTGGGTGAAGTTGACGTACATCGGGTTGATTTGCTGGATGACGGCGAGTTGCGTGACCTCGCTCTGGCCCACCAGCGCGCCTTCGGTCACCAGCGCGCGGCCGATTCGGCCCGAGATCGGTGCGGTAATGTGGGCATAGCTGACATTGATGCGGGCCGTCTGCACCGCTGCATGGGCTACCGCCACGTCGGCTTGTGCCTGCTTTTGCGCCGCTTGCGCGCTGATGAAATCCTGCTGGCTGATGGCTTTGGCCTCAATCAGGGGCTTGTAGCGCTCTGCCTGCGCCGCCGCCTGCATCAGATTGGCCTCAGCCTTGGTCACGCTGGCCTGGGCACTAGCCAATGTAGCTTCATACGGGCTGGCATCGATGGCAAAAAGTGGCTGACCAGCCTTGACATCACTGCCCTCGACAAACAGGCGTTTTTCCAGAATGCCGGCAACGCGCGCACGCACCTGTGCCACGCGCGAGGCTTCCAGGCGGCCCGGCAGTTCGGTGATCAGGCCCACATTGCCAGGCGTCACGGTGATCACGCCTACCTCGGCAGGGGGCATGGCACCGCCGGGCCCACCCGGGCCGGCAGCAGGTGTGCTCTGGCCACAGGCCGCCAGTGCCAGCGTCAGGCTGACAGCCAGTGCACTGGGCAGGAACATCGTTCGTGGAGAGGTGTGCTGCACGGGCTGCATACAGTTGGACGCAATAGAGGTGTGAGTCATGATGAGACTTCCGTAAAGATGAAACGCGCTGCGAGAATAAGGCATTGCACTCGAGGCTTTGATTTTTTCAAAATTATACATACAATCATGAATGTATATTGATAACCCTTTGAAAGGTCTTGGATGGCCCGAAGAACCAAAGAAGACGCAGAAGACACCCGCCAGCAGTTGTTGCAGGCAGCGGTTCGGGTGTTTGCCGAGAAGGGGGTGTCGCGCAGCTCATTGCAGGACATTGCCGAAGCGGCCGGCACCACGCGCGGTGCCATTTACTGGCACTTCAAGAACAAGGCGGACTTGTTCAACGCCTTGATGGACGATGCCATCCTGCCGATGGAACAGGCCATGCAGCGCATTGGCCACGACCCGTCCCAGGACCCGCTGACCGAGTTGGAGCAAGCCTTGTTACAGACCCTGCGCGACATCGCCACCAACGAAAGCACCCGCGCCATTTTCGAAATCGCCACGCTGAAGGTGGAATACGTGGCTGAACTGCGGGGCGTGCAGGTGCGGCACATTCAGGCCTATGCCGATGGCACACGCGAAATTGGCCGCAGCTTGCAAGAGGCGGCCGTGCGTCGGGGTGTGGTGCTACCCATGCCCTTTGAGATGGCGGCGCAGGGCCTGCACGCACTCATGGTTGGCTTGATCCACTCGTGGATGCTGGCACCCAAGGTGTTCGATCTGGTACAAGTGTCACAGGCTGCCATCCGGGCGCATCTGCTGGGGCTGGGCTTTCGGCCCTGAGTGGTTTGCTGAAAAAATTGTTGAACACGTGGGTGCAAGGGATTTCAATTTGGTATTGCTGCATCAAATGATAATCGTTATCATTACTGGTCAACTTCAAGGATTCGCACATGAAACGCTACTCTGGGCTCTCCATTTAACCGGAGTTAGTGCCCCGCCTCCATGGCCGGCCTTGGGGAGGCATCTCCAGGCTGTTCGGATGCCCTCGTTGCGTTGGTGGTTTGGGGGACACCGTCCTGGGCCGTTGGGCGGCGACCAAAT
>CAIVHU010000114.1 GCA_903905735.1 uncultured beta proteobacterium | reverse complement strand
TGCGCTCGGTGAACTGGGCATGGGTTGTATCGCCTTCAGCGCGCTGGCACAAGGCCTGCTGTCCGACAAATACCTCCATGGCGTGCCCGCCGACGCGCGCATCAACCAGCCCGGCGGTGGCTCGTTCAAGCCGGATTTCCTCAGCGAGCAAAACCTCAAACACGTGCGCGCCCTCAACGACATGGCTTTGGCACGCGGCCAGAGCCTGGCGCAAATGGCCACTGCCTGGGTGCTGCGCGACGCGCGCGTCACCTCGGCCCTGATCGGTGCCAGCAAACCCGAGCAGATCATCGAACTGGTGGGTGCGTTAAAAAACCTGTCGTTCTCCGTGGATGAACTCGCAGCCATCGACCAGCAGGCGGTAGATGGTGGCATCAACCTGTGGCAGCGATCGTCAAGCGAGCCGCACCCGGCTTGATGCCGCGACAGACGCCACACCGGTTCAATAAAACGTCTCACCGTACCCCGAAAACTTGTACTGGTTTTTGCCCGACTGCTTGGCGCGGTACATGGCCAGGTCGGCCTGACGCAGCAACTGGTCCGGGTTGATCTCCCGAGCCTGCGGGAAAAACGTCACCCCGACGCTGGCCGACACCTGCAGAATGGCGTTCTCAAACATGACCGGCTGGTTGGCCGCCGCCAGCAGGCGCAGCAAGAGCGGATCGCAATCACTTTCCTGCTCCAGATCGACGATCACAGCGGCAAATTCATCACCGCCCAGGCGCGACAGGGTGTCAACCTCGCGCAGCGCCAGGCGCATGCGCCGTGCCAGCGTGACCAGCAGGTAGTCGCCCGCCTCGTGACCATAGGTGTCGTTGATGGCCTTGAAACCATCCAGGTCAACAAACGCCACACCCAGCTTCTGCTTGCGCCGGGTCGCCTGAACCATGGCGTGCTGCAAGCGGTCAGCATGCAGGGCGCGGTTGGGCAGGCCGGTCAGAGCGTCAAAATGGGCCAGCTGGTCCAGCCGCTTCTCATGGGCCTTGCGCTCGGTGATGTCAGAGAACAGCGCCACATACTGGATGACCTGGCCATCCTGATCGTGCACGGCGCTGATATGCAGCATCTGTGCATACACCTCGCCGTCCTTGCGCCGGTTCCACAACTCGCCAGACCAGCCCCCGTTTTCCACCAAGGTTTGCCACAACTGCTGGTAAAACATGGGCGTGTTGCGGCCCGAATTGAGTATGCTGGGCGTCTGACCCAAGACCTCGTCGCGGCTGTAGCCCGTGATGCGGGTGAACGCGGCATTCACATCCATGATCCGGCCATCGGGCTGGGTGATCATGATGCCTTCAAGCGCATGACTGAACACGCTGGCGGCCACGCGCAGTTGCTCCTGGGCGTGCTTGCGCTCCGATATGTCGCGGATCGACACATGGATGACGGTCTCACCACCATAGTTCATGGCGGTGCCCTGCACCTCCACGTCGAACTCGCTGCCGTCCAGACGCATAAAACGCGACTCGGCGAGCGGCTCGATGGCCTGCCCGGGCTCCATCGCCTGCATGCACGCCAAGGGCTGCGAAGCGTGGCTGGCAGCGATGCGCGCCCGGGTGCCCTTGCCCAGCAATTCAGCACTTGAACTGGCCCCAAATAGCCGCAATGCTGCCGGGTTAGCATAAAGAATCCTGCCTGCGCGGTGCACCAGCACGGCCTCTGGCGTGTGTTCGGCCAGCGCCCTGAAACTGGCTTCATTGGCTCGCAGTTGCTGCGTCACCTGATGCCGCTCCACCGCCAACCCGGCCAAACGGGCGAGCTGTTCCAGCAGATTGATGTCATCCAGGCCGGGCGACATCGGGTTGGGTACATACACCGACAGCACACCCAGCACCTTGCCGTTGACATCCATAAACGGCTGTGCCCAGCAGGTCCCACGGCGACGTGCGGTTAGTGGCTGCCCCAAGGTGCGGCGGATCACCGCGTCTTCTGCCACCATCCGCTGACCGCTGGCAGCCGCCGCAGCGCATGGGCCATGGCCTTCGCCCACCGGCCGGCCCTCCATGGCCTGAACAAACTCAGGGTTCAGCCCGGCGGATGCGACCACGTTCAAGACCGCGCCCTGGCCCGAACGCTGCGCCACCAGGGCCAGCAGACAGGACTGCTCGGGCTGCAACTCCCGCAAACCGTCGGCCAGCACCTGTAGCAGGTGGGACAAGTTGGAACCGCGCGCCAACAGCTCCAGAATGCGGCTGCGCAGTTGTTCAAACTGCGACAAATACCAGCGCGAGGTGATGTCTCTGGCAATACCCAAAATGCCGCTGGGCTGCCCGTCAGCCGCGAACAGTGCCACTTTGGTGATTTCCAGAAAGGCGCGTTGCTGCCCACCCGGCGCGTTGGTCCAGTGCTCGGCGACCACTGGTTGGGTGGCGTGCAGGCAGGCCAGGTCCATCTCGCGGTAGCCCTGCGCAGTGTCGGACGCATACAGCTCATCGTCTGACCTGCCGCACAGTTGCGCCTCTGAGAAACCCATGAACGCCTCAAAAGCCGGGTTGCAGGCCAGGTAGCACCCCTGAAGGTCTTTGAGCCAGACCAGCTGCGAGACCTTCTGGAACAACGATTGGAAGCGTTGCCGCGATGCGATCAGTGCGTGGGCAGAGCCCGATTCATCGCGCCCGTCGCTCCCTAACTGTGCCAGCAACTGGGTGAATACGTCCATCAAAACGCGCGCCTTTTCATAGGACGCACTGGGCTAACCAAACATGCGCTCAGCGTCTCGAAGGTGAAACAGAGGGAAATAGACAACGGCACAGCCACGCCCTTGATGTTGTTATGAAAGCCGGTAGTGACAAATTCAAAAGTTCCGGTAATTTACGCGTTTTCAGCCGTTCTGGCTATCCCCCAATTGGGGGATAGACGTGAACTCAGTCACCCAATCACCCTTTGGTTAAACTGCCGTCTCTGTTCAAGGAGTGTGCTGATGAAGATTCTTCTGGCCGTTGATGGCAGCCCCTACACCAAAAAAATGCTGGCCTACCTGGCTGCCAACGAATTGTTCTCGCCCAAAAACGCGTACACCGCCGTGACGGCCCAGATGGTCTTGCCCAGCCAGGCCCGCACTGCACTTGGCAAAGAGCTGGTCCGTAAATACTACGATGACGAAGGCCAGCGGGTGATGACGCCGGTGACCAAATACCTTTTGCGCCACGGCATCACCGCCAAGTGCATCTGGAAAACCGGCAAACCCGGTGAATTGATCTCCAAAACTGCCACCGATGGCAAATTTGACCTGGTGGTGATGGGCTCCCACGGCCACGGCGCATTGCTCAATCTGGTGGTGGGCTCGGTGGCTACCGAAGTGCTGGCCAGTTGCAAAGTGCCAGTTCTGATCGTACGTTGACAAGCGTCGATATCTATTATATCAATAGCTTCCTACCTTTTATTCATAAGGGCTAGCGGGTATTTAGACCTTCAAAACAGGTGGTCAGCACCATCTCGGTGATCTGCTCATCGGTGAACAGGCCGCCCATTTGCAGGAACTCGACCACCGAATCACAGGCGCGGGCAAAGAAGGTGTAAAGAATCGCGATGGCGGGCAGTTTGGGGCTCAGCGCGCCGCTGGCCTGGGCCGCTTCGATCCACGCACCGAGCAAATCGCTGACCTCCATCAAGCCATCCATGTAGTCGCGATTGGCCATCAGGGTGGCACGCAGGCTCGAATTCTGGCTGGGCAGCGTGGGCATGTCACCGGCCAGCTTGACCTGCAGGACCCAGCGCACCACAGCACGCAAGTTGTCGAGTGGCGCAGCCTCCGGCGGCAGGCTGCTGATAAAGTCCTGCGCGCGGCGCATCACCCGCACCATGGCCGCAGCGGCCAGGTCTTCCTTGCTGGGAAAGTGCTTGTAGAGGCTGGCTTTGGCGATACCCACCTGGGCAGCCACTTCATCGACCGTCATGGCATCAAAGCCCTTTTCGGCCAGCAGCCGGTTCACGGCGTGAACAATGGCATCTTCACGAACCTGAAGCATGCGCTGTTTGAAAGAGGCCTTGGGGGTATCGATTGAGCTCATGCCCAAATTTTATCCATCAAATTCGCAAGTTGATCTGTCAGACTTTTTTATTACCGGCGGGTTTAAGCTCTGATTTCGGGGGTGCCAAGGACACCGCCGCTGCAGATTTCAGCGCGTGGGTCAAGGCATCGAGCACGGCCGAGTTCAGGTTCCAGCAATGCCAGTACAGGGCCACTGGCAGATGGTGGCCAGGCATCAGGTCCACCAGGGTGGCGTCTTTCAGGTGCTCGCGCACCTTGAGTTCAGGCAGCACGCTCACCCCCCAACCCGCCAGCACGGCGCGCAACTGCCCCTCGGAACTGGGCACGTACATCTGGCTCAGCGCCACATGCCGCAGCCCGCAGGCACTGGCGACAAACTCGCCTTGCAAATCATCCTTGCGGTTGAAGGCGATGAACGGCAACCGGTTGAAATTGTGCGGACTCAAACCCTTCGGACAGCGCTCGGCGGCAAAGTCGGGCGCGGCCACGGCCACATAACGCATGGCACCCAGCGGCTCCACTTTGCAACTGCGCAGCGCCGCACGCAAGGTGGTGACACAGCCCAGCACCCGGCCCTCGCGCAGCCAATCAAAGGTGAAATCCTGATCATCGGTGATGATTTCCAGGCCCAGACCCTGATGCGCCAGGGGGCTCAGGGCGGGCAGCGTCCAGGTGGCAATGCTGTCGGCATTGACCGCAATTGAAATGCGTTCGTCTTCACCCGCAGCACCGGCTGCGCCAGGTGACAGCTCGGTCAGGTCACGCTCCAGATCAGCACGCAGCAAGCGCATCTGCATGGCGTGTTTAAGCAGCAAGCGACCGGCCTGGGTGGCTTTCAGGGGGCGACTGCGCACGATCAACACCGTGCCGACCTGCACTTCGAGCGAACGCAAGCGCTGCGACACGGCCGACTGGGTGATCGACAGGCGCACCGCCGCGCGCTCAAAACCACCCTCTTCCACAATGGCGGCCAGACATTCCAGGGCAGCCGGATCAAAGGTACTCATGGGACATGACAGATAAGAGTTTCTAATGGTTTCATGATAAGCCCGACGGCAACCGGTTCAACTCGCGACATTGCGCTTGTCGGAACTCGGAAAGTTGAATTTCACCCGCTATTTGGGCTTTAGGAGACGGGGCGGTACTGCAAAATAGTGAGCAAGAACGGAGACTCCATGACATTGCAATACCAACTCAAAGAAGGCAACTACCACCTGTACGACCTGAGCACGCCTGCCAGCAGGGTGACCGGCGAACACCGGTTGCGGCTCAAATCCGAGACCGTAGCCATCGCTTTTGAGGCCAGCACTGGTGCATTGCGCGAACACGGCAGCCCGATGCGCATTCACTCGTGGGCCAACAATACCCGCAGACGGCTGCGGGCCTCCGGCGCGCTGGACAAGGCCAACGACATCGTGGTGGTGTCCGGGCCATTGCCAGTCGATGAAATCAACAAATGTCTGGAAATTGACGGCTATTGCCGCGACATGTTCACGCGGCTGCATGATTTGCCGCATGGCAAACGTATTCAGCGCGCCGATTCGGCCAAGCAGCACACCACCCACTGAAAGGGGTCACACGCCGCCACCGCGGTGCACGATTTCGTAATACAGCTTTTCCAGCTCCAGCTTGTGGGTGGTTTCTTCGCTGGCCAGAAACTGGAACAGCTCGCGAATCGGGCCTTCGGGGGCGGTTTGGGCCAGCTCGGTGTAATGCGTCATGGCGATGTGTTCACGGCCCATGGCGTACTGCAGCACCGCTTGGTCATCAGGGTTGTCACCCAAGTTGGGCAGGTGGATGCAGTCTGAAAACTTGCTGTCGCTGGCGGGTTGCTGGATCTGCAGCTTGACCTGCTCGGCCAGATCCGTGCGCGCACTCAGGGCCGTCAGCAGGTCAAAGTGCCCCTGCTCTTCGGCGGCGAGTTCTTCCACCAGGTAACGGATGCGTTTGCTCACCTTCGGGATAAGCGCGGTGTAAAAGTCACGCGCGCTGGCCTCGAAACTGTTGGCCACCGACAAAATCTCGCTCACACTGGTGGTGTGGCGCAACACATCAATTCGGCGAACGGGTTGGGTCATACTGATATCTCCTTCGAGGTGAAGGTAGCGTGAATGCTAGCGGCAACGCGATGTCCGTCAGCAACTGCGGTGACTACGTCGGGGCCGCGCACCATGTCGCCAGCAGCCCATAACCAGGGCTCGCTGGTGCGACCACCTTCATCCACCTGAATGCGGCCACGCTGCCAGGAAAGTTCCTCGGTCAGCGCCAGGCCCAGCAGGCTGGCATCGGTCATCTGGCCAATGGCCTCGACAATCATGCTACCGGGGTGAATTTGCTCATCGGTCTCGTCATAACTCGGGGCAAAGCGGCCCTGCTCGTCAAAAATGGCCTTGACGCGCCAGGTTTTCAGGCCGACTACTTTGCCGTTTTCCGCCATCACCAGTTGCGGACCGCGTGCATCAATGATCTGCACGCCTTCTTCACCGGCTTCCTTGATCTCCTCAGGGTCTGCCAAAAAATGTGCCTTGTCTTCGAGCGCGGTCAAGGTGACTTTCACTTCGCCAAACTGCGCCTTTTGCAGGCGCGCCAGTGTGCGGGCAATGTCCATGGCCACATTGCCGCCGCCAATCACCACCGCCTCACGCGGTGTGCCAAAGTCTTCACCGCTGGTTGCCTGGCGCAACAGGTCCACCGCCTTGCGCACGTCGGGGTGATCGCTGCCGGGGGTGCGGGTGGCGCGGCCCATTTGCAAGCCCAAGCCAAGTAACACAGCATCGTGCGTGGTGTGCAGTTCTTCCAGCGAAATGTCTTTGCCGATACGCACGTTGTAACGAATGTCCACCCCCACAGAGCGGATGATCTCCACGTCTTCGTCAATCACGTTGTAGGGCAGCCGGTACTCCGGGATACCCCAGCGTGTCATGCCACCAGCCGCGTCCAGCGCTTCAAACACCGTCACGCTGTGGCCGTGTTTGGCCAGGTCAAACGCGGCGGTCAAGCCCGCCGGGCCGGCACCAACGATGGCCACTTTTTTACCCGTCGGGCTGTGACGCGTGCCACCCACCAGCTCACGGCGGCGTTCAAACGGCATCTGGTCCATGATGTGGCGCTTGAGCCAGCGGATGGCAATCGGGTCGCCTTCGTGGCGCGCCGCACAAGAGGTTTCGCACTTGTGGGTGCAGACGCGACCACAGATGCCGGAGAACGGGTTGGTCTCGTACAGCAGTGCCACGCCGCGCTCGTAGTCGCCATCACGCACAGCGGCAATGTATTCGGGGATGGACATGTGCGTCGGGCATGTCGCCACACACAGGCCACAGGACACGCAGCGGTCTGCCTCCAGCTTGGCTTGCTCCACCGAATAGCCGTCCACAATTTCGTCAAACGAGCAAATACGCTCCTCGGGCTCCATCTCGTGCATGTGCTCACGCGTTTGCGCAGTGAGTCGATGGCCTTCTGGGCGACGGTAGCCCAACTCGGCGTTGTCCCAGTCTTTTTTGTCCACGCCGGGCGTGAAGCGGAAGGCATCACCGTCACCATCGACCCAGGTGTAGGCGTTGGACATGGTCAGCGACCCGGTCATGCAGACATCCACGCACAGCGCACACCAGCAGCAGCGGCCATAGTCAATGCGCGGACGCAAGCCAGAGTCACCCTGCTTGGTGGCGATACCGGCCACGCCCTCCACCGGCACCATGTCGATGGCACCGTTCTGGCAGATCGTCTCGCAAGTGCCACAACCAATGCATTTCTCGACATCGTTCTGGTGAAAACCACGGTAACGCGGCGCACCAGGACGGTCGTTCAACGGGTCAGGAATGGTGACCGGGTCCCGGAAAACATTTTTCCAGGCAGTAAAAGGGGACAGGACATCACGGACGCTCATGGCTATCTCTCGATCTCGGGCGGGTAGGTATGCAGTGACACCATCAGTGCTGCCACATCAGAAATATTCATATTCACGATCATGCGCTCCAGCAGCGTCATGGCGTGTGTATAAGACGGGCCACGCACGTTCACGCGGCGCGGGTAGCCGCTGCCATCGGTCACCAGGTAGTAGCCGTATTCGCCACGCGAGCATTCGCCGCGCACATACGTTTCGCCACGCGGAATTTTCCAGTGCAGCACATTCGGCGTGACCGCAGCCACCGGACCGCTGCGCGGCATTTTTGCCAGAATCTGGCGCACCAGGTCCAGCGACACCAGCAAGTCGCGCCGACGCACATCCGAGCGGGTGAAGATATCGGAGTCGTGGCCGATGGACACTTCAAAATCCAGCTCAGGGTAAATCAGGTATGGGTAGTCCTTGCGGACATCCTTGGCGACACCTGCCGCTCGGGCATTGGGCCCGGTCACGCCATAGGGCTCCAGCCAGCTCGGGTCAATCACGCCCAGACCAACCGTGCGTTTCTTGAAAACGGCGTTGCAGAACATGACTTCAGACACATCCTTCATGACGCGTTCGATCTCGCGCAAGGTCTCCTCCATGCGTCCATCAAACCCCTCAGGCAAGACATCACGCACGCCACCCGGAATGATGAACATGTGGTAAATCCGCGCGCCGGTCAGTTCCTCAAACCGGTCGAGCATCAGGTCGCGCACATAGGTGCTCCACTGGCCGATCACACCCAGGCCCAAGGCCCCAGCCTGGCCACCCAGGTACATCAGGTAGCTGTTGATGCGGCCCATCTCCAGCACCATGGCGCGAATCCACTTGGCGCGCTCCGGGCATTCGATGCCCGAAAGATCTTCCACGGCAGCGGCGTAGCAATATTCATTGAAGTCCGGCTCAGGCACGCAGATGCGGCAGACGATGGGGAAGCACTGGATAAACGTGCGCCGCTCCATCAATTTTTCAAATCCGCGGTGCAGGTAGCCCACATGGGTTTTGCCTTCCACCACCTCGTCGCCACAGACGGTAAGTTCCACCGACATGTTGCCGGTGATGCCGGGGTGGTTGGGACCGTGCCAGAGCTTGAGGTATTTACCCGAGCTGAGATCAACGTCGAGTTTGCCGTCCGCATTTTTGACAGGGTACTGGCTGCGGTCAGGTGCGAAGTAGTCCATATCAAAGCCCACCGGGATAGAGTTTCTGCTTCATGTGTAGGGCTGGGTCGTGCGTTTCGCGCCCAGGGCGCTGGCTGTAACTTTCAGCGGCGTACTTTTTGGTGTCGAAATCGCGACGGTAGGGTGGGATGTCGTTCCAGCCCTCCAAAATGAATTCTTCGTTCAAACGCGGGCTACCTGGAAAATCAATGCCAAACATTTCGCGCAGTTCGCGCTGGTAGGTGGCCGCCGTGGGCCAGATGTCATGAATGCTGGCCATCGTGGCGGCGTCGCGCTCGATCATCACCCTCAGACCCAGGTCTAGATGCTGCGTGCGGTTGCAGACCAAGTAGGTCAACTGGAACAAGCCCTCTTCAAGCCAATCCACCGCCGTCAGCAGGGTCAGGTGGCTGAAGCCGTCAATATCGCGCACTGGGCTCTCCATTTAACCGGAGTTTTGTGTAGACTCCTTTCATGACCCATCCTTATCCCCGTGCAGGCGCTCAGTACCCCGGTTCTCTAGGGGAGTTTCAGGCATGGTTTCAGACGGACGCGGATTGCCTGGATTATC
>CAIVHU010000113.1 GCA_903905735.1 uncultured beta proteobacterium | reverse complement strand
ATGAACTATCAAGTCAGTTTGACTTGTACTGGTTATCACCGCGTGGTTTGAGATACTTCAGAAATGAAGCAAACAGGGATTTATCTTTGAGCCGGAAGTGGGCTTCCGGCGCTCAACAAGCACCACTTGGTGAGAAACGTAAAGAACCTGCGCAATGATTAATTGTATAGGTTATTTATTTACAAGCCCTTAGCATTGCGCTCTGACTGCCCTCTTGTCCGTTCACCTGACCCATCATGACGCTGACCCAAAAATTCTCTGATTTCAAAGCCTTTCTGGCGCATGCCTGGGCGCTGACCCGGCCTTACTTTGCCTCCGAGCAGAAGTGGCAAGCGCGGGCCTGGCTGGCGGCCATCATCGTGCTGAACCTGGCGATGGTGTACATGTCAGTGCTGTTCAACGAGTGGAACAAGCTGTTTTACGACGCGCTGCAAAACAAGGACGCCACGGTGTTCTGGGCGCAGCTGGGGCGTTTCACGTATCTGGCGTTTGGCTTCATCATCATTGCGGTCTACAGGTTTTACCTGACGCAGCTGCTGGAACTGCGCTGGCGCTCCTGGATGACTGGCCACTATCTGCAGCGCTGGCTCTCCAACCAAGCGTTCTACAAGCTGGAACTGGCGCGCTTTGCCAGTAAGCCCGACGCGGCTGGCGGCGAGGCTGGCAAAAACCCCGACAACCCGGATCAGCGTATTCAGGAAGACATCAACCAGTTCACCACCGACACCATCTCGCTGTCGATGGGGCTGCTCAACTCGGTGGTCACGCTAGCCAGCTTTGTCGGCATTTTGTGGGGGTTGTCGGGCGGTTTTGCCTTCAAACTGGGCGGTTCGTCGTTCAACATTCCGGGCTTCATGGTGTGGATGGCGGTGCTCTACAGCGCGGCGGGCAGCGTGCTGACGCATTACATTGGCCGCCCGCTGATCAAGCTGAATTTTGTGCAGCAGCGTCTGGAGGCCGATTTCCGGCACCACATGGTGCGCGTGCGCGAGTACAGCGAATCGATCGCGCTGGACCGTGGCGAGCCGGTGGAGCGCGGCCAGCTCGACTCGCGCTTTGGCCGGGTGCTGGGCAATTCGCTGGCGCTGATCAAGGCGCAAAAAAATGTGATCTGGTTCACCAGTTTTTTTGGCCAGGCGGCGGTGGTGTTTCCGTTTCTGGTGGCCGCGCCGCGTTTTTTCAGCGGCGCCATCCAGTTGGGTGAGCTGATGCAGATTTCCAGCGCCTTCGGCCAGGTGCAGGGAGCTCTAAGCTGGTTTGTGGACAGTTACAGCAGTCTGGCCGGCTGGCGCGCCACGACCGATCGTCTGACCAGTTTTGAAGCATCTTTTCAGGCTCTAGCCCCCGCCAATGAAGAGCTGGTAGCTACGGATTCAGAAGCTTTGAACAGCGCCGATCTGCAACTCGCCTTGCCCGACGGCACACTGCTGCTCGATCAGGCCCACTTGAGCGCGCAGGCCGGTGACCGCATCCTGCTGCAAGGTCCGTCGGGCGCTGGCAAGTCAACGCTGTTTCGTGCGCTGGCGGGCATCTGGCCATATGCCCACGGGCATTTGCAGCGACCAGCAAACAGCATGTTCATCCCGCAGCGGCCGTATTTTCCCAATGGGCCACTGCGCGACGCGCTGGCCTACCCGCAAAATCCAACACAGTTCACCGGTGACGACCTGCGCAGCGCCTTGCAGCGGGCGCTGCTGCCCGGGTTGGCCGGGCGACTTGATGAAGTCGGCGCGTGGAGCCAGACGCTGTCCGGTGGTGAACAGCAGCGCCTGGCGATTGCCCGCGTGCTGCTGAAGAAACCGACCTGGATTTTTGCCGATGAAGCCACAAGCGCGCTCGACGAGGCTTCTGAGCATTTGGTGTATAAAACACTTCTAGCCCAGGTACAGTCTGCTCAAGGAGCTATTATTTCAATAGCACATAAGCCGAGCATGGCGGCGTTTCATTCGCGCCAGTGGACATTGGAGAAGTTGCCGGACGGTTCGCCTGCGCGTTTCACACTGCGCAGCAGCCCACTACCCGCTCAGGCCGCCTGAACCATCAGGCTGGTCAGGTCAGGGTCTTGTCCGTCTTGTTGATCTTGGTGGGCGAGTAGGTATAGACCTCGGTCGAGATCACACCAGGTGCCACGGTGGCGGTAGCCTTGGTCGGGTCAATCTGATTCCTGACCTGCTCTTGCACCTGCACCGCGCCGGCGCTGGCCTGCCACAGCGATTTGATCTGGTCAATCAACATCTTGGAGATCGGTGCGGGTGGCGGGTCTTGCGCTTTCACCGGCTCCGGCTGCTGGACGGTCCAGTCCTTGGGCGTGGCTTGAGCCACGTTTTGCCGCACCGGATCGGCCACGCTGCTGTAAACGCCTTCCCCCGAGTTGGACTTGTCGACGGTACCGATCATGTTGATCACGCTGGGCGACACCTCGGCAGGTGCCTGTACCTGCTGCGGCGGATTGACAGGCACCACGGGCAACACCCGCCCCGTTGACAACGCAGCAGCTTCTGCGGCAACGGGCCGCACGCTCTGGATTCGATCAATGGATGGTTGCGTCATGGTGTGTCAGGCTTCAGAAAAGGTCTGGGTCTTTCTCCGTTCTTAGGTGTCTTAACGGCAGAAATGAGGGGTTATTTAGGCCTATTTTTGAAATATTCGAATTTTTTTCAAAAAGACTGCAACTCATGTGGGTTGACGCATGTCCATCAGTGGAAACCCGGGGGTAAGATCGTCAGGTTTCCACGCAACAGCGAGCTCCACATGACACCCAACTTGCCCCCCGCTCTGGATGGGACCGTCCATGAGCTACCCGATACCCCAAGCAAAGTGGTCGTTTACAGCGCGGGCGAAGGTGCGCCACTGCTGCTGATCCACAGCATCAACGCCGTGGCCTCCGCTGCCGAGGTGCGCCCCCTGTTTGACCACTACCGGGCCACCCGCTGTGTCTATGCGCTGGATTTACCAGGCTATGGTTCATCAGCCCGCACCGATCAGGCTTACACCGTGCGCCTGATGACCGATGCGGTAGTGAAAGCCGCCAAATGGATTGCAGCCAGACATGGCTGTGCAGCGATGGATGCGGTCGCGGTGTCGCTCTCGAGCGAGTTTCTGGCGCGCGCTTCGGTCGAGAACCCGGGTTTGTTCAAGAGCCTGACACTGGTGAGTCCCACCGGTTTTCGCGGCGGTCAGGCGCTGCGCCAGGCACCGGGCCAGACGCGTTACAACGCAGGTCTGGACAAGTTTTTGCGCGGTCCCGGCTGGGGCGCATTCCTTTTCAAACAACTCACGCGCCCCGGCGTGATCCGCTATTTTCTGGAGCGCACCTGGGGCAGCAAGGTGATTGACGAGCGGCTGTGGGCTTACAACTGCATCAGCGCGCGCCAGCCCAATGCCGAATTGGCACCGCTGGCTTTCCTGAGCGGCATTCTGTTCAGCGCCGACATCCACAACGTTTATGAGCAAATCATCTTGCCCACGCTGGTGGTGCATGGCACCCTGGGAGATTTCACCAATTACCGGATGCTGTCCATCGTCAGTGGTCGGCCCAACTGGCGGGTGCAGGTGCTGCAAAACACCGGGGCCATGCCCTATTTTGAAGTGCTGCCCGCGTATTGCGACATCCAGGACGATTTTTGGCGGGTCATGACCAGCTGACATCCGCACGGCGCGGCCAAAGCGCTGTGCCCCGCCAGCGGTTTTGGCCTGTTGTCAGGGCTGGCGGACCGAGCCTGTTTTGGCGGGCATTTCTTCAGGTGTGGGTGTCAAACCATAGGGCTTGACCAGCGCCCACACATGGGCTGGCACCATGGATTTGATGCGGCGTGGCTCTTCCCGGCGCAGGTGGATGATGGTTTCCACCGCTTTCATCTCCAGCCGCGCCCGCGCAAACTCCAGACCCCGCGGTCCGACGCGCGGCATCATCCAGCCCACGATGGGGCGCAACCACTGCGGCATGCGGCGCAACGGCAAACCGCCCGCAGCGCGCTCGGTGTTGGCCAGAAAACCCTTGACCGGGCCCTGGCGCTTGCCAGCACTGCCTGGGCTGCTCACTTTTATTTCATCACTGAGCAATTTCAGCAGCTCTTCACCGCGCTGATTGCGCACCAGCAACCACTGCTGGCCTTCGCCGCCCATGTAGCCCACGGTGATGTCCGCCAGCGCATTGGTGTAATCGACACAGGTGCGGCAGGTCAGCGGGAAAAAATCGCGCGGCAAGTCTGAGAGCGGCAGCATCAGAAACGGCACCTTGCGGTGGCGGCCGTTCGCGTAGCGCAATTCCACGTGGTAATCGGCCAGAAATTCCAGATACACAATGTCTTCCGGCCTGTCGTGGGTCTGAGCAGCCACCAAGGCCAGAAACTCGTGAAAACGCTCGGTGGTGGTGTTGTCCGAGCACGGTGTGCCGATGACATACAGGCGCTCCAGCCCCAAATCTTTTTCCAACGCGCGCAGCGCGTAAATCTGGCACGGGATGCCGATCACGGCCAGGCGCTTGAAGCCTTGCTGCATGGCGGGCTCCAGCAGCGCCAGCAGCGGCGCGTAACCCATGCGCATGCCCCGGCACTGCGCCATGCCCTCAGGCTGGGTCACCAGCACCGGCACCGGCCGCCAGCGGTCATTCGGGTCAGGGGCCATGGTCAGCACCGCATCGACCGCACCGGTTTCCAGCAAACGCTGAGCCAGACGGGTGGTGATGCCGGTCCACTGCGCACCTTCCAACGCTGGCTGCAAGGCAGCGCGCAGCATGCGCTGGTGCACCCCGAAGTACAGTTCGTCGCCTTTTTGCGGGTCGCGCACTCGGCCATGCACCTGCGTTTCCAGAGCCGGATAGTCGGGCTGGATGAACTGGCACGCCTGGCCGCAACGCTTGGGATCGCTGGAGCGCGAAATACCGCAGTCGGTACACAGATCTCGGTGCGGAGCTGGGCCAATCATTGGCCGCCAGACAGGCTGTGTCAGTGGGGTGTGGGGGGGCATCTGCATCGGTCGGTGACTTTGGGATGGGTAATCATAGCCGTGGCCCACGGCTGGATCAGGGTTACAGCCACCGGGAGGACAATCACCATTGCCCCATCAACACTGAGCTACTTTTCACACCCATGCCTTTGCGCCGCTATCTTGAAAGCCACAAGGATGACGCACTGCGTGTTGCGCTGAGCTACTTTGTGACCAACGGTTTGTCGGCAGCGCTGGGCTTGCTGGTGATATCGGGCAGCGTGCACTTGTTGGTTGGCGCGTTTGCGGCCGCTGTTGCATCGGTCGGCGTGCTGGTGTGCATTCCGCCCGACCAGCCCGCGCCCAAACGGGGCAAATTCTGGCAACTGTTGCCCGCCTTGTTGATCGGATTGCCGCTGTTTCTGGCGGTACAGGTGTTGCACGCGGCCCCCATCCAGTTGGGCCTGCTGCTGGTGCCCGCCAGTTTTCTGGCCTTTTTGGGAGGAGCCTGGGGCAAGCGCGGCCTGCCGATTGCCATTTCTGCCATGTTTGCGATGATTTTTTCGATGGCGATACCTGAACGCAGCAACAGCGCCACCCTGTGGAACACCGGCCTGTACTTCACCGTGGGTGGTGTTGCCTATCTGATCTGGTCCACGCTGGCCAATGCCGCGCTCAACAGCCGCTACCGGGTGCAGATGCTGGCCGACACGCTGTTGGCCCTGGTGCAGCTGATGCGCACGCAAGCCCAACAGTTCACCACGGCAACGGTCACCCCAACAGATACCGACACCCCATTGATCGGCGCCCTGCTACGCCAACAGGCCACACTGGCGGACCAGCTTCAAACCGCGCGGGACATCTTACTGGAGTCCCCTCGCACGCCACGCCGCCAGCAACTCGCCGGCATGCTGATGCTGGTGCTGGAGATGCGCGACCATTTGCTGGTGTGCGAACTCGACCTGGACACCCTGAAATCCCACGCCGGACACGCACCAATGCTGGGCACCCTCAGCCAGGTATTGAACACCCTGGCAGACGGCATTGAACAGCTGGCAGATGCTTTGCTTCAGGCCCGCATGCCAGCCGCTTTTACCAGCCAGCGCGCGCGGCTGGCCGATCTGCGCTGGGAGCAGGATACAACTTCGCCGTCAGTGGATGCCGGGCCGCCCCCGGGCATTCTTGCCCGGGGGCTGGCCAGCCGCATCGGCCATTTGAATGACGAAGTCTGCAAGATGATGGCGCTGGCGCGCGGCGAGGCACAGCCCGACGTGGGGCTGGTGCGCACCACTTGGGCGCTGTTTGTCAGCCCCACGGCCTGGTCGTGGCAACCGGTTGCCGCGCTTTGGAGTTGGAAAGCACCGTCGATGCGCCATGCCATTCGCGCGGCACTGGCGATTGGCACGGCGTATGGCATTTCTTTGGCGCTGCCCTGGGGAACGCACGATTACTGGATTTTGCTGACCATCGTGGTGGTGTTGCGCGGCAGCCTGGCCCAGACACTGGAGCGGCGCAACAGCCGGGTCATCGGTACCCTGATCGGCTGCGTGCTGGCTGGCCTGCTGTTGTATGCCCACCTGACCCCGCTGGCGATGCTGATGGTGGTGACGCTGGCGCAGGCGTTCGCGCATGCCTTTGCCATCAAACGCTACCTGGTGACTGCGGTGGCCGCAACCGTGTTGGGTTTGCTGCAGGTGCACATGCTCAGTAGCGGGGCCAGTTCCAGCTTCGACCTGGTGGAACGTATGGCCGACACGCTGATCGGCGTGAGCATCGCCTGGGCCTTCAGTTACGTGCTGCCATCGTGGGAGCGCAACCAGATCACGGCGCTGGTGACGCGCGCGCTGGCAGCGCAGGCCCGCCACGCACGGGTGGCGCTTGATTTGTGGCAGCTCAAGGCCGTGGACAACGAGCCCGAATTGCAATGGCGCCTGGCACGTCGTGAGGCCTACGACAGCCTGTCCGCCCTGGTTCAGGCAACACAACGCTCACTCTCTGAGCCGCGTGCGGTGCGTCCACCACTGGAGCCTTTGGGCCGATTGCTGGCCTACAGCTACCAGTTACTGGCGCAACTGACCTCGGTCAAAACCATGCTGCTGCGCCGCCGGGGGCACCTCACCCACCACCAGGTGGACGCGCCGCTGCGGCAATCGGGCGACACCATTGCCAACATTCTGACCGGCCACCGCCTGCCCCCCAGCGCGGCAACGCATTTTGCGGCCCCGGACGGGCCACCAGAGCTCAACGACCCCTTTGAAGGCGACCTCAGTGCGTGGCTGTTGCGCAGGCTGGATCTGGCGACCGACATCGCAGATGAGTTACGCAACAATGCCGACCAGGTGATCATCGACCTCGCACGACTACCAGTTCATTGAGCCACCCACAACCGCCATGACACACGACACCATCACAGCAGACGACGGCGAGCAGTTACATGTTCATATCACCGGCAGCGGGCCGCCGATTTTGCTGCTGCATGGATGGACTTCCAGCCACGCGGCCTTTTCGCCCTTGCTTGAGCAGCTATCAAAAACATTCCTACTGCTGCGTCCGGATGCACGCGGCCATGGCGGCCATGCGTTGACGGTGACGCCCGCGCCGGATGTAAAACGACTGGCGAGCGACATCATCAACCTGCTGGATCACTATGGCATTGACCGGGTGGCAGCCGTGGGCCACTCAATGGGCGCGCTGACGCTATGGCAATGCCTGCGCGACTTTGGCATGGCGCGTTTCTCGCACGTGGCTTTCATTGACCAGTCCCCCAAACTGCTGACAGATGCCACTTGGCAAGGCGGCATCTACGGCGACTTTGACAGTGACCGCGCCCAGCGGCTGGTGGATGATCTGGAAGCGGATTTTGCCGAAGCCGTGCTGCGCTTGGTGGCCTTCGGGCTGAACGACAAGGCGCGGGCCAGTTATTTGCGCAACTCTTCTGGCTGGCGGGCGGTGCGTGAGTCTTTGCAAGCCATCCACCCACCCACTGCCATCGCCATCTGGAAAAATCTGGTGGCGGCGGATTACCGCGATGTGCTGCCAACGATCAAGGTGCCCACGCTGCTGGCCTACGGCACCTGCAGCAACTTTTACACCGAAGCCACCGCACGCTTTGTGGCAGAACAGATACCTCAGGCGCGCTTGAGCTTCTATGAAGGGGCTGACCACGGCCCGCATCTGGCGCAGCCCGAGCGGTTTGCCCAGGAGTTGGTCAGACTCATGGACGGCCCAGCCGCGCAGCCTTGACTGGTGCCGCTACTTCTCCATGACGTAGGTACCCGGCGCATCGGCCAACGCAGGGTATTTGCGACTGGTGGCGGTGTAGGCACTGACCATGTCGCCGGTGCGCTCATGCAGCCACGCGGTCCAATCGTCCCACCAGGTGCCGGGCTTTTTGTCGGCACGCGCCAGCCACTGCTCGGCATCTTCAGCGTGTGTGGGCTCGGCCACCCAATAGGCGCGTTTGGGCGGGTTCACCGGCGGGTTGACGATGCCCAGGATATGCCCGGAGGTGGAGCGCACAAAACGCACCGTTGCCTCGGGATTGATGTATTTGCGCACTTGGTAGCAAGATTTCCAGGGCGCGATGTGGTCCTCTTCGGCCGTCACGGCATACAGAGACTGGTGAATGCGGGTCAGGTCTATCGACTCGCCGCCAATGGTCAGCGCATCGGGTTTGACGAGGTTGTTGTGCAGGTACATCTGGCGCAGGTAATAGGAGTGCATGGCTTGCGGCATGCGTGTGGCATCCACGTTCCAGAACAACACGTCAAACGGCGGCAATTTCTCACCGAGCAGGTAGCTGCTGACCCAATAGTTCCAGATCAGGCTGTTGGAGCGCAGCAGCCGGAAAGACGCTGCCATCTCGTTGCCGTCCAGATAGCCTTTTTTGGCCATCATGTCGTCCAGCGCGTCCAGGCAGGCTTCGTCGATGAAGATGTTGATCTCCCCAGGCTGCGAAAAATCGGTCAGGCTGGTGAACAGCGTCCAGTGCGCCACCGGCATCTTGTCGGGGCCAAAGCGCTTGTTGGCCCAGGCCATGTAGGTGGCTGCCAGCGTGCCACCAATGCAGTAGCCCACCAAATGCAACTGTGGCACCTTGCAGAACTCGGTGGTCACGCGCACCAGTTCACTCACGCCGTCCAGCAAATAGTCGTCAAAGCGCACATCGTGCATCTCTTGCGTGGGGTTTTTCCAGCTGGAGATGAACACCGAAAAGCCCTGGTCAGTCAGGTACTTGACCAGGCTCTTTTTGGCTGTCAGGTCCAGGATGTAGAACTTGTTGATCCACGGTGTGACGATCAGGATGGGCATCTTGCGCACCTTGTCGGTGGTGGGCGCGTAGTGAATCAGCTCGACCAACCGGTTGCGAAAGATCACTTTGCCGGGCGTGGTCGCCAGGTCTTTGCCCACCACAAACGCATCGGGCTCGACCATCAGGATATTTTTGGCCTCCACGTCGCGGGCAAAGTTTTTCAGACCCTGGCGCAGGCTTTCACCGTTCGTCTTTGAAAGCTGGTCGATGGCCTGCGGGTTGAGCCAGAAGAAATTGTTGGGCGACAGCATGTTGAGAAAGTTGCGTTGCCAGAAAGCGGCCCGGTGGCGCTCATGATCGGTCAGGCCGGGGGCTTCAAGCGACAGTTTCTGCATGCGGCTGGAGATCGTCAGGTACCACTCCTTCAAAATGTCCCACGGGGCTGATTCGGTCCAGACCGGGGCGGCAAAACGGGCATCTGCCGGGTTCGGCACATACACCTCGTCAGCGGGCAGGCCCATGGATCGCCGCATGGCATGGCTGTACAACGCCAGCATATCTGCGGCAAATTCGTCAGCCGCCTGCCAAAGTTCCTTTGGATGCTTCATCCAGGCCATCTGGGCATCGACTTGGGAAAACACCATGCTGTAGGGGTCGATGGACTTCCGGAAAGCCTGCATGGCGGCCTCCATCGGCATCACGGTTTTGGGGGTGGTCTCGATGCGACCCGACTGTGAACGATCAGACATGATGTGCAACCTCGCTTCCTTTTGATAAAACCTTGCCACAGATGATATAGACACCGTTGATTGAGGACGACACCGGCTGCACCTCCTGCAGATGCTGCGCCAGATGACTCCATGGCTGCGCCAGGCCTTCCAGCGAGGTCGTTGAATACATGGCTGCCATCAGCACCAGCCCGTTGGTCAGCCAGTCCCAAGGTGCGCTCCACTGCAAGCCTGCAGCCACCACGCGCGCACCGGGCTTGAGATGCCGCACCACGTGACGAATCCCGTCCCGTTGGCGAAGGATGTCGTGGGTGAAGTGAAACAGGGCCGCATCCGACTGGCACGCGATGTCGGCTGTTGCTACCGGAGCATTCACCAGGGTCACGTTATGCCAGTTGTGCTGTGACACGCGCCGCCGCGCCAGTTCCGCCATCTCAGGAGACTGCTCAATACCAACAATGTGCCCGCGCGGACCGACCCCTTGGCGCATCGGCTCAAAACTCAACCCGGTGCCGCAGCCCACGTCCAGCACCGTCTCACCGCGCTTGAGCTGCAGCGAGTCGATCGCCCGGCGACGAACAGGCTCGAAAGCAGCCAGTTGGGTATCGTAAAACCGTGCCCGCAATCGGTATTGAGCGAGCGCCATCTGACGGTTGGGTTGAGGTAACACTTGGGTAACTCCGGTGAAGCTTTGCCGTCCGGGTCAATAGCGTCAATCTACACCAGTTTTCCGGACTGTCAACGCACCGATAATTCAGCGTTATCTACAACTTTGGACAAAGAAATGAACAAACGCGCTTTTTGGATGATGACTGGCCTGGTTGTGGCGATGTTGGCAACAGGCTGCAGCAAGAAGGAAGAGCCTGTAGCTGCAGCGCCTGCCCCCGCGCCCGTGGCGGCCAAAGCCATCGTCATTGGCCTGGATGACAACTTCCCGCCCATGGGGTTTCGTGACGAAAAGAACGAACTGGTCGGCTTTGACATTGACCTGGCCAAAGAAGCTGGCAAGCGTCTCGGTGTCGAAGTGACGTTCAAACCCATTGACTGGAACGCCAAGGAAGCCGAACTCAACGGCAACCGCATTGACGTGCTGTGGAACGGCCTGACAATCACCGAAGAGCGCAAGGCCAACATCCTGTTCACCAAGCCCTACCTGGAAAACCGTCAGATTGTGGTGGTGACCGAGAAGTCACCCATCACCAGCAAGGCGCAACTCAAAGGCAAAGTGGTGGGTGTGCAGGACGGCAGCAGCGCGGTGGAAGCGGTACAAAAGGATGAGGCCACCGCCAAGTCCATCAAAGAACTCAAGAAATTCGGCGACAACGTGACCGCGCTGATGGACCTCTCAGCGGGCCGTCTGGACGCACTGGTGGTCGATGAGATCGTGGGCCGCTACTACACCGGCAAGAAGCCCGGCGAGTACCGCATTCTGGACGAAAACTTTGGCACCGAAGACTACGGTGTCGGCACCCGCAAGGGCGACACCGAACTGTCCGCCAAGCTCGACAAGGCACTGGACGACATGAAAGCCGACGGTACTGCCGCCAAGATTTCGACCCAGTGGTTTGGCAAGGACATCATCAAGAAATAAGTCAGCTATCCAGCAGGCTTGACACCTGGCATCCGGCCTTTGGGTAGGCCCGCAGTGGCGCTACCTGGCCGGATGTTTCTTTTTGGGGTTTGACACTTTCCCATGGATTACCTTGCCAACATCTTGCCGCCCCTGTTGCAGGGCAGCGGCGTTACCCTGGAGGTGTTCCTGATCACGCTGGTGCTGGCCGTGCCGGCTGGCCTGGGACTGGCGCTGATCAGAATTTCACGTTTCGGTTTTTTGAGTGGCCTGGTCAATGGCTACATCTGGCTGATGCGCGGCACGCCGCTGATGCTGCAGATGCTGTTCATCTACTTTGCGCTGCCGTTCATTCCGGTGATTGGCGTGCGCTTGCCGGATTTTCCGTCGGCCATTCTGGCGTTTGTGCTGAACTACTCGGCCTATTTTGCCGAGATCTTTCGTGCTGGCATCCAGTCGATTGACCGGGGTCAGTACGAAGGGGCCAAGGTGCTGGGCATGAGCTACCCGCAGACCATGCGCCGCATTGTGCTGCCGCAGGTGGTCAAGCGCATCCTGCCGCCCATGAGCAATGAGACCATCACGCTGGTCAAAGACACCTCGCTGATTTACGTGCTGGCGATGAACGACCTGCTGCGCGCAGCGCGTGGCATGGTGCAGCGCGACTTCACCACCATGCCGTTTGCGGTGGCGGCGGCTTTTTACCTGATCATGACCCTGGTGCTGACCTACGGCTTCCAGCGGCTGGAAAAGAAATACGCTGTCTATGATGAATAGCCCGATGATTCGCGCCGTCGATGTGCACAAACGTTTTGGCACGGTGGAAGTGCTCAAGGGTGTGTCGCTGGATGTCAACAAGGGTGAGGTAATTGCCGTCATCGGCCCCTCCGGCTCGGGTAAAAGCACCTTTTTGCGATGCCTGATCCATCTGGAAACCATTCACCGTGGCAGCATCGAGATTGAGGGCGAAGCGCTGGTCAACACCGATGCGCAGGGCCACTGCCAGTACGTGCCTCCCCCCGATATCAGCCGCGTCTGCCGAAAGATGGGCATGGTGTTTCAGCACTTCAACCTGTTTCCGCATTTGACGGTGTTGCAAAACCTGATTGAAGCGCCGATGACGGTCAAGGGCCTGCGCCCGGACGAGATCACGCCCAAGGCCGACACCCTGCTGCGCAAGGTGGGCCTGTTTGACAAGCGCGACAGCTATCCGTCGCGCCTGTCAGGCGGGCAGAAGCAGCGCGTGGCCATCGCCCGGGCACTGGCCATGGAGCCCGACATCATGCTGTTTGACGAGCCCACCTCCGCACTGGATCCGGAGCTCACCGGCGAGGTGCTGAGCACCATGCGCGAACTGGCCGAGGAGCGCATGACGATGATCGTCGTCACCCATGAGATGGCCTTTGCCCGCGAAGTGGCAGGCCGCGTGATCTTTATGGACGGCGGCGTGGTGGTGGAGGCCCGCCCGGCGCGGGAATTGTTCGCCGCGCCAGAGCACCCGCGTACCCGCGCTTTTCTGGTGCTTCGATTATTTAAGTCTGTAAAACATTTCCCTGCAGGATTCGGAATTTTTCGAAGTTGTAAAAAGGGCTTATTTTCGCGATACGTTCAAAATCATTTTATTAAAGTCCGTAAACAGGCATCGATTTGGAATTTTGCTTGAACACAATCGCGGCAATTTTTAGAAAATATTGTCCCAAACAGAATTCAAATCAAGTAGTGGCAGTCTGATGGATAGAGCTTGTCCCATCCATCCAATCAATTAATTAACAGAATCCGACGACCACCAGTTGACCTAAATTGAAAATGCTAAATAGCCCCATGATTCGCGCAGTCGATGTGCACAAACGGTTCGGCACCGTGCAGGTGCTCAAAGGCGTGTCGTTGGATGTCAACAAGGGTGAGGTGATTGCCGTCATCGGGCCCTCCGGCTCGGGCAAAAGTACCTTTTTGCGATGCCTGATCCATCTGGAAACCATTCACCGCGGCAGCGTCGAGATCGAGGGCGAGCCTTTGGTCACCACCGATGCCCAGGGGCACTGCCAGTACGTGCCGCCTGCCGACATCAGCCGCGTTTGCCGCAAGATGGGCATGGTGTTCCAGCATTTCAACCTGTTTCCGCATTTGACGGTGTTGCAAAACCTCATTGAAGCGCCAATGACAGTAAAAGGCATCTCCCGGGATGAGATCACCCCCAAGGCGGAAGTCTTGCTGCGCAAGGTCGGCCTGTTTGACAAGCGCGACAGTTATCCGTCACGCCTGTCAGGCGGCCAGAAGCAACGGGTGGCCATCGCCCGGGCGTTGGCGATGGAGCCAGACATCATGCTGTTTGACGAACCCACCTCGGCACTCGACCCCGAACTCACTGGTGAGGTGCTGAGCACCATGCGCGAACTGGCAGAGGAGCGCATGACCATGATCGTCGTCACACACGAGATGGCCTTTGCCCGCGAAGTGGCTGGCCGTGCAGTCTTTATGGATGGCGGCGTGGTTGTGGAGGCCCGCCCGGCGCGCGAACTGTTCGCCGCCCCGGAGCACCCCAGAACGCGTGCATTTCTTGAAAAAATGCTTTGATAACTATGAGTGCGAAAGTTAGCGCCCAAAGTCAAAGTTCAGATGTCGAAATGCCAGCCCGATATGGTCATAGGACTCACCAAACGATGCTCGCCGGATTGACATTGGAGTTCCACAAAACCGCCCTTCGATTCACCTCGACGGATTTACATTGCTGACGCTGGCGGCGAAATAGTCTAAGGCAGGACTGCAGCGGTAGCAGTCATACAGTCACATCCCCCAAATGGGGGATACCCGGGCAACGAACTCGCTGTCAGAATCGCACGCAGAGTGTTTGTTTACATAGCGTCACCAGTTGCCGAGTCGGCGTTAAAGATCAGTGTGCTGGTATTTCTGGAACTGTTATGCCCCTTTAAGTTGACTGGAAGTCCTCCAAAACCCTTGCTCCATTCGGTTCTCAGAGGCTTTTCTTCTCCGATGTTAGGGCGACAAATGCCAAGTTAGGGAGGCACGGGCGTGTCTCCCTATATTGAGTGGGCCTCATAGAGAAAGATTGTCGTGTCCTCCAAAAACCGAAACGAGAAATCGATTGAGCAGAAGCTCTTGGACTTAGACGCACACATGTATTTGCTGCGCCAGCACCTGCATAAGTTGCATGATAGTAAGAGCCATCTCAAAGTGATTGCCGCAGAACTAAGAACACTCGTGTGCAAATCTAGCGGGACGGAAGGTCTTCTCTGGCGATTGGCGGATGAACTGAAAGTCGGCGATCTGGTAGCGCTTCATTTGCCGGGAAAGCTAAAGCAAGACCATCCGCTTGTACGCGGTCTGGAATTCATGATAGTCCCAGTTTTCCGTGCAGGAAAAGGAGATCCTCGAGTGGTTCCCGGCAACTACTCATTTCGCGCGGTAATCAAGGATGCAGAGGCACTGGTCGCCCTGGGCAAACCACTTACGCACGAGTACCTTATCAAGGCGGTGGCGCAACAGATGGGGACCGCCCACGAGGATGATGGTCTGGAACCGGCACTCGTACAGCTTTCCGCGATCTTTGTTAACGGAGTTGAACCCTACCTTGGCGTGCTTGCAATGGACGCTGAACTCACTTTGGAAGTTGGAGAACGAGTCTTGGGAGCGGCGGAGACCAGGGGTCTATTAGATCGACCCTCACACAGCCACGACGACGGGAATGTCTCCGTCGTAGTTCGTGTGTGTCGCAAGCAGCATTTGGGTAGCCGCGTTCATCTCTTCCGATATCACTCATACACCTCCGAAGCAACCGTTATCGGCCTTGCCACACCAACGGGTGTCCTCTTTCAGCTATCGAAACGAAAGCAGCCCATAGTCGAACTTCTTGCGCCATATCCGAAGTCCTGCATTCTTGGAGAGGACGCCATTGCGGTTCTTTCGTACTGCTCACGAACAGGTGAGGTACGTACGATCACCGCAGACGGCCCGACAGCCCCTCAGCTATGCAAGCTTGGCTGGGTCCATGCCAGCGAGCTTGCTTTGGAGGAAATTTCCGAGCTGGACAAGGAGATTGTTGAACAGCGCTTCCTGCTGACCTATGAGCGACTTCTTCCAACACGAGACGTCTTGGAACTTCTGGCCCTTCCTCCAAATGGCTACGGCTTGTGGAAGCATAGTGATGAGCTACAGGCTCAAGGGTCATTTCCCGAATGAGGCCGAACCCGTCGGTCGAGTTGACGACTTGCAAGCTGCGCTTGCACGTTTACTATTTCGGAAGTGCAGCGGAAACGGTCATCCCGCGGCAAGGCTCAGTTTGATACGATTACGTTGACTCTTCCACACAAAATTCGTTAGGCCTCTCAATTGGCTACACAGCGCCGTCTCTACGCCATACCTGTTGCAATTCAACAAGAGAAGCTTGTCGCGTTTACTCGTGCGGCCTTGCAGACGGGCGTCTCACTGCGCAGGGCCACGGGACCCCTTGGTCGACAGGTGGCCGAACGCACCAAAACTCATCCTGTTCAACCCGGCTTTGCCGCCACTCACCTCATCGTCGTTGACCAAGCCGACTACTTTCAGGGCCTTGATGCACGACTCGCCGCGGAGGGTGGAACCCGAGACGTGGGTGACTTCTCTCACATAGATGTCGATGGGATTGCGCGGCAGGTCCTGATTTCGATCACGCTTCTCAGCCACTGCACATGGCAAGTGGGAGGAACTTACACCTTTGACTACCCCGACAGCGATTTTCCGTACCGATCAGGCGGCTACAGCCATCGCGAGACTGTCTCGGTCGCCCAAGCGTTTCGCTATTCTGCGGCGAGCGGTTGGTTCCGAGATCTCAAGGCATCAGAGCTTCGAAGAAAGTGCGTTCAACTCGACTGCTACTACCGCAGTGGCACTTGGTGGTTTGACAGGTTGAGTGTTGCTCTGGGATACCTGTGGAGCGGCCTGACCACAACTCACTCCGAGCTGGCCTTCGTCTCGTTTTGCATGGCACTGGAGGCAATTGCATCCACATCAAACAACGAAATCACTCACATTCTCGCGGAGCGCTGTGCGCTCTTGACCGAATCTGATCTCGAGCACCGACTTCGGGCTTATAGCGAAGTCAAAGATTTGTATGAACTTCGCAGCAAGATTGTTCATGGACGCTCCGCCCCGAAGAAGGGGCCAATCACCAGTGAGTCGCTCGCGATCACCGCCAAGCTGTCCGTTGTCCCTCACAGTGAGCTACTTCGCATCCTTGCGCATGTTGTCGCTGTGATAAACGGCGTTCTTCGGCGCCCAGACCTAATGGCGCTTCTTCATGTCAAACGCAGCGAAGAGAAAGCATCCAAGGCTCTGCATGAATACTTTCAGCGCTTGCTCCTGCGGAGAGAGACCTAACAGGTCAGTCACGCTGGGCGGTCCGCCGGTAGGCCGGTTCCGCGCCCCTTACCTCCAACATTGAACGTCTGCAGTCTGGAAATTTGGCTGTCGGCTTCCAGCCTATTGCGGTAGTAGAAACAGGTACTCCAACTCTCAGTCCGGGTGTCATCAACCTCACTTTCTGTGACTGTTTCTGGGCTACAACAATCTTTGTGGGGGCTCATCGACCATCTCCCAGAGGAGCCGCCCCATGTCTTGAAAATGGCACCGATAAACCTGGGGCACATTACGGAATTCAATCCGGCATCACTTGCACGAAAACGATCTTAAAAGAGTCCATCAAGAAGCATCACAGATCTCAAAGGCGCTCCCAAAGCATATCGCGCAGCATCGTGGCATTGTCTGGATGGAACCCGTGCTGGCAATCCGTCACCAACAGGTTTTCGCAGTCAGGACGAAACCATTCAGGCCGATCGTCTATGGATGGCTGTCAATGACCATCTTCATGTTCGCTGTCGGTTGGCTTCGTGTCCTGTGACGCGACCCAAAAACCACCAATAGCAAGTAAACACATGACGATGTTAAAAATGATAAGGTCCATATCAATCTCCGTGAACGCAGCCGACTGATGCTACAGGAAATGGCCTGGACATGTCGCGGCATGCCCCGAAACAGGTGCCCATGTTTCCATGTGACCGATTGCTCCAGCAGCAAGACAGGCAGTCCGCACAATTGGTGGCTTAAGGAGTCCGAAAGACAAAGGCAAGATTCAACATGACCAATCCATCCAAAGCCATCATTGCCATCCATGGCGGCGTTGGCACCATCAGCCGCAGCCATTCAGGCAGCGCAGCGCAAGAAGCGACTTATCACAAGGCGTTGAATGGCATTTTGCTTTCCGCCCAGCAGATGCTGAACGAGGGTGGCAGCGCCCTGGACGCGGTCAGCCTGGCAGTCGACCTGCTCGAAGACTGTCCGCTGTTCAATGCTGGGTACGGAGCTGTCTTCACCCACGAGGCAACCCATGAACTCGATGCAGCCATCATGGATGGCGCCACCTTGCGTGCTGGAGCGGTGGCCTGTGTCAGCAGGATTCGCCGTCCATTGCGTGCCGCGCGTGCTGTCATGGAGCGCAGTGAGCACGTATTGCTGGTGGCCGCTGGTGCTGAAGCCTTTGCCCAAGCCTGTGGCTTAGAACTGGTTGATCCGGCGTTTTTCTCCACTGAGGCAAGGCGCGCACAACTGCAATACGCAATCCTGGCTGAAAGAACAATGATGGATCATGACGGTGCTGCCTTGGTGTTTCGGTCCTCAGACATGCTGCCAGCTCCACTGGATGAGAGTCGCAAGCTGGGTACGGTCGGTGCCGTGGCGCTGGACAGCCGTGGCAACTTGGCGGCGGCGACGTCAACCGGCGGCATGACCAACAAGCGCTGTGGACGGGTGGGCGATACACCGCTGGTCGGTGCAGGCACCTATGCTGACAACCGAACGGCAGCCGTGTCATGCACTGGCACGGGGGAGATGTTCATCCGTGGTGTGGTGGCTTATGACATTTGCGCCCGCATGGCCTATGGCAGTCAAACACTTGATGCCGCAGCTCAGCATGTGGTGATGACTTCGTTACCGGCTCTTGGCGGCAGGGGCGGTCTGATCGCGGTGGATGCCCAGAGTCGCCTGAGCTGCCCTTTCAACACGGAGGGCATGTATCGTGGCCATGCCCGAGTCGGGGAAGATGTGTACACGGCCATCTATGCCGGGGAGTCGATACCTGGCTCAAACTGACGGGCAACATTGGCCGAATGGTCCTCGTCGAAGTAGTGAACAAAGGACTGTGGTGCAGATGCCCTGCGTCGTCCAGCAAGCATAGGTCATGAGAGCGACAATACAACCAGAAAATTAGTCGTTGGAAACTGAATTGACAACCAAATCACGCTGGTCAGTGCGCCTGGGTGCGCACGAATGGGCCAGGCATACTTACGAGCGCTCTGCCAATGATCCATTGGCGCTGCTGGGCAGTGCCCACCATGGGATGCAAAGCGGTGCCTTGGCTAAGCTGGGGGATGAATTTGTCCTAGTGGTTGGCGACCATGTGACGGCCTTGAGCCACTCGGACAACAAGAATCTTGCCGCTGCGACAGCGCATGCCAAGCCGGATAGTCGACCGTTTGTGTTTCAGCCTACCCAGGTGCCCACCACCGCACCTGTGGTCGTTGTCATCAAGCGGCGGCGCGTTCCGGCCCCCCATTGAGTGCCTAAATCTATTGTCAGGAAGTTTGCTGGCTGGTTAGGGGTTTAAGTAGCATCGAAACAAAAAACCTAGATAAGGATCTCGTAGCCAGAGCTTGATCACTTTGGATTGCCGCCCCATTCCGCGCGCGTCACCTGATACCAAACTTCGCCATGCTCCCCGCCGGGGAGGTTGCCAGGATTAAATGGAACGGAGCGGGTATGTTTCATGCCGATCTTCTCCATGACTCTCCTCGATCCTTGGTTCACCGTCATGGTGCAGGCCACTACTTTGTCATAACCGGCGACTGGGCTCTCCATTTAACCGGAGTTGTGTGTAGACTCCTTTCATGACCCATCCTTATCCCCGTGCAGGCGCTCAGTACCCCGGTTCTCTAGGGGAGTTTCAGGCATGGTTTCAGACGGACGCGGATTGCCTGGATTATCT
>CAIVHU010000112.1 GCA_903905735.1 uncultured beta proteobacterium | reverse complement strand
TCTGAACGATTGCTTTGGAGCGACCGGATCCAATCGTCGACGGTCGGCAGTGGGTCTTCAAGAGATAGCCAGCCAACTCTGAAGCCGATCGTCAAAACCGAACGTCCGGTCTGGCTAAAGTCGTGGACCTGGCTTGCAGCGGAAGCCGACGGCCTCGATAGGCAGCAATGTGGAAGTCCAAATGAGTGAGCGTCGTCGCTCTGGCGACCCATGCGTTTCCGGCCCTTTGATTGATGGATCGGTTAATAGAACACTATAGATTGTGTGGGCTTCCCCGCCTCAACAAAGGCCGCTACGCACCGATTACCGCTCAAAGATACCAGTTCAGCAAATTCTCCACCCGTTCTTGTCGGCCCGAAACCGGTCGAGTATCTGTGTTGTGCCCTTCCACATGGGCAGCCAGTGCGGCTAGGCTCATCTGGCCGTTCAACACACTTTGCCCAAAGGTTGTTTCCCAGCCCGCGTAGCGCTCTTCGGTCACCTGAGCCAGTTTGCAGTCCTGGATCATCTTCTCGGCCATCAGAAGCGCACGGGCGGTCACGTCCATGCCGCCAATGTGTCCGTAGAACAGGTCTTCGGGATCAATGGACTGGCGGCGCAGTTTGGCATCAAAGTTGACCCCGCCGGTGGCAAAACCGCCGCCTTGCATGATCAGATACATGGCCAGTGCCGTGTCCGCCACGCTGTTGGGGAACTGGTCAGTGTCCCAGCCGCATTGCGCATCACCCCGATTCATGTCAATGGAGCCAAAGATCCCCAGGTCCAGTGCGGTGGCAATCTCGTGCTCGAAGCTGTGGCCAGCCAGGGTGGCGTGGTTGGCTTCGATGTTGACCTTGATTTCTTTCTCCAGCCTATGACGGCACAGGAAGCCGTAGACCGTGGCGGCGTCAAAGTCGTACTGGTGTTTAGAGGGCTCGCGCGGCTTGGGTTCGATCAGGATCGTGCCTTTGAAGCCGATCTTGTGTTTGTACTCCACCACCAGGTTCAGAAAGCGGCCCATCTGGTTGAGCTCCTGGCCCATGCGGGTATTGAGCAGTGTCTCGTAGCCTTCACGGCCCCCCCACAGCACGTAGTTTTCGCCGCCGAGTTTGAGCGTGGCATCCATGGCCTCTTTGACCTGCAAGGCGGCCATGGCAAAGATTTCCGGGTTGGGGTTGGTGGCCGCACCAGCCATGAAACGGCGGTGGCTGAACAGGTTGGCGGTGCCCCAAAGCAGCTTCATGCCGGTGGCGGCTTGTTTGGCGGCCAATACATCGACCATCTCGCGCAGGTGGTTCACGCTGTCACGCGGTGTGGCTCCTTCAGGGGCGACATCACGGTCATGAAAGCAGTAGTAAGGCGCGCCGAGTTTGGCAAAGAATTCAAACGCTGCATCGGCCTTAGCTTTGGCCCCGGCCATCGGGTCGGCCAGGTGTTGCCAAGGGCGCTCAAAGCTGTCACCGCCAAACGGGTCAGAGCCGTCGCCACAAAAGCTGTGCCAGTAGCACACGGCAAAACGCAGCTGGTCTTGCATGCGCTTGCCCAGCACCAGACGGTCTTTGTCATACCACTTGAAGGCCAGCGGGTTGTGGCTGCTGGGGCCTTCAAATGCAACGGGGGAAATGTTGGAGAAATAGGATGTCATGGTCGTTCCTCAAAAGTTCGGTGGGCAATCAGGCCTTGGCGGTGGACGGTGTGGTGTACAGGCTGCGAAAGCGGGCATATCGCTCTGTCAGCAGTGCTTGCTCGGCAGGGTCGGGGTGGTATCGGGCTTCAATCTCTGGGCTCAGGCAGACCGCATCGGGCGTGGCCCCGGTTGCCAGCCAGGCCAGGCGGGCGGCACCCAGCGCGCCACCCACTGCCGAACTGCCGTGGGTGAGCACCTCGGTGTTCAGGACAGATGCCAATTGTTGCGCCCAGAAGGCACTGCGTGCACCGCCGCCAACCAGAGAGAGGCATTGCACGCTGCTGCCTGCGGCGTTGAGTGCGGCCAGGCCGTCCTTCAGGCCAAAGCTCACGCCTTCGATCACGGCATAACCAAGGCGGCGGGCATCGGTGTCAAAGCTCAACTCATGAAAGCTGCCACGCACCTTGGCATCGTTGTGCGGGGTGCGTTCACCGCTCAAGTAGGGCAAAAACAAGGGTGATGCGGCACGTTCGGCCGGCGTCAGCGTGGCGGCCCGCATGGCCACATCACTGGGAGAGCCCGCGCCCAACAGGTCGGTAACCCATTGCAGGCAGCTGGCCGCCGACAGCATCACACTCATCTGGTGCCAACGCTGTGGCAAGGCGTGGCAAAACGCATGGGTGGCGCTCGCCGCATTGGGCTGGTAGCTGGGCGTGACCACGAACAATACCCCACTGGTCCCGAGCGACAAGAAACCCTGGCCCGCATTGACCGCGCCCATGCCCACTGCGCTGGCTGCGTTGTCACCGGCACCACCGGCCACCACAATGCCTGCGGGCAGGCCCAGGGCTTGCGCCACGTCGTTTCTCAGAAAACCACCGGCGGCGCTGCCTTCCACCAGGCGCGGCATTTGCGCTTGGGTCAGGCCGGTGAGCGCCAGCAGCTCATCCGACCAGGCACGTTTTTGCACGTCCAGCCACAGCGTGCCACTGGCATCTGACATGTCGCTCACGTACTCGCCAGTGAGCTTCAGGCGGACATAATCCTTGGGCAGCAACACCTTGGCGACACGTTTGAAAATGTCCGGTTCGTGTTTGGCCACCCAGCGCAGTTTGGGCGCGGTAAAACCGGGCATGGCCAGGGTGCCTGCCAGCGCAGGCAGGCTGGGCAACTCAGCCATCATCTCGGTGCATTCTTGTGATGATCGAGTGTCGTTCCACAGAATGGCCGGGCGCAGCACCCGGTCTTGCGCATCCAGCAATACCGCTCCGTGCATCTGCCCTGACAAGCCAATGCCTTGTGCGGCGGCAAATTCCTGGGGGTGAGCGGCACGCAACAAGGCCAGCGCCGATTGGGTAGCGGCCCACCAGTCGTGCGGGTTTTGCTCGCTGTGGCCGGGATGCGGTCGGGATACGTTGAGGGCCACGCCCGCAGTGCCCAGCACCTGATGGCTGGGACTTAAAAGCAACACCTTCACTTCGGAGGTGCCAATGTCAATGCCTATGAACATGATGGTGTGATCCAAGTAGTTAAAGAGAACATGCCACCACTCCGACGGCGCGACTTGCTGACAGGTCGGCGCGAGGGTGCATGGGGCGCAGCTCGTGGTGCAGCACCAGCGCGGCCGCTCCCACGGCAGAGGCCAGCAGGCCATAGTGCGCGGGCCGAACGGTGGGTGGGGCCATGCCACAGCTGGCGGCATAGTTCTGCAAGTTGTCTTGCGCCACCTGCACGATGCAGGGGTAGCGCTCACAAGACGGACCGCCCACCACCAGCACACTGGGGTTGAAGGTGGTCCACAAGTTTTGCAGCACCACCCCCAGGTAGCGTCCGCCTTGCTTAGGATCAGGCAGTTGGGCGAGCGCGCGGGCTCCAAAAAAGGTTTCGGCACAGCCCTGCCGACCACACGAACAGCGTGGCCCGTTGATCTGCAAGATGCTGTGGCCAACCTCACCAGCCATGCCTTGGGTGCCGATGAACAGGCGGTCGTTGAGCACAATGCCCGCGCCCACACCGGCACCACAAGTCACAAAAATCAGCGAGTCACGCGCATCGGTGGGTAAGAATTCGTATTCGCTCAGGGCCGCCGTGTCGGCTTCGTTCTGCACATGCACCGCCACACCGGGCACACCGGCGCAGGCCAGGGCCTGGGTGATTTGCGACACAAAGTCCACATTGCGCCAGCCCAGGTTGGGTGCAAAACGCACCACGCCAGTGGCTTCGTCAAACGCGCCTGGCAAACCCACGCCAATGCCTGCCAATTGCGCGCCGCGCTGCGTCAGCTCAACGTGAAATCGGGCCACCAAACGGGCGGCCTGTTGACACACGGCCTCGGGGCCGCTGCTCTCCAAAGATTCTTCCTGTGCGCACCACACCTCGCCCAGCAGCGACACGCAAACTACACGCAGGGCCTCCACCGCTACTTCCACACCGATCAGGCCACGGCTGTGCGCGTCGATTTGCAAGGGTGTGGAAGGGCGGCCCAGGCCTTTGGCAGCGGTGACCCCCATCTCGCTCACCCAGCCCTCCATCATCAGCTCACGCGTCAGCAGGCTGACGGTAGATTTGGTCAGCCCGCTGTGTTGCGCCAGTTGCGCGCGGGACAGACTGGTGTGCTGGCGCAGCAGGCGCAGCAACACACTGCGGTTGATGCGTTTGACAAGTTGTTGGCCTCCGGTGGTTTTCATGATGAGCAAATGGCAGCAAGCAGGGTATGGCTCACAGGCTATGGGTCTGCACTTTTCCTTCGGGTTGTTTGCCAGCAATGATCATGCCCAGCACTTCGTCCTCGGTGACATCACTGGTGCGGTAGGTGCCGACCATGCGCCCGTTTTTCATCACCGCCAGGCGGTCGCTCAAGGCAAACACATCGGGCATGTCGTGGCTAATCAGGAAAATGCCCACACCGTCGGCCTTGAGCTGGCGCACGAGGTTGCCGACCATGACGGTTTCTTCCGGGCCGAGCGCAGCGGTGGGCTCGTCCATGATCAGAATTTTGGCGTTGAAGTAAATCGCTCGTGAGATGGCCACCACCTGGCGCTGCCCCCCTGAGAGGCGACGTACTGGCGTGCGCACGTTTTTGAAATTCTTGTTCAACCGGGTGAAGACCTTGCGGGCTTCGGCATCCATACGGCGATCATCCAGCGTGTTCCAGCGCGTCAGCAGTTCGCGGCCCAGAAACAGGTTGGCCACGGCATCCAGGTTGTCAGCTAGCGCCAGCGTCTGGTAAATCGACTCAATCCCACAGCGCTGTGCATCCACCGGGCTGTGAATGCTCGCTTTCTCGCCGCTGATGATGACCTCGCCGGTATCAATCGGGTAGGCGCCGGCCAACATTTTCATCAGCGTTGATTTGCCCGCGCCGTTGTGGCCCAGCAGGGCCACAACCTCACCGGCGTACAGGTTCAGGTTAGCATCGTCCACAGCCTGCACACCACCGAAGGCCTTGCCAATGTGATGCAACTCCACCAGCGACTGCCTGGTATTGACGGCGTTCATGTTGTAGCCCCCACGCTCGGCACTGGCGTGTCCTTGCTGCCCCCCGAGGGGGTGTTCGCTTGCTTGGGAACGGCCCGGCGCGGCGCTCATACGGTGTCTCCGGTCATGCGGCGGTAAATCACATCAAAGACCACGGCAACGATCAGCACCTGACCAATGATCACGTAGCGCATGCCAATCGACACATCCAGCAGCAGCATGCCGCTGTCAATCGATTGCATGATCAGCGCACCCAGCACCGAGCCCGAGATCGAACCGCTGCCCCCGGCCAGCGACGTGCCGCCAATCACTGCCGCAGCAATCACATACAGCTCAAGCCCGGTACCCAGCGAGTTGGTGCCCGCATTTAACCGGGCAATCGACACGATGGCCGCAATGGTGATCAGCACACCCATTAGGGCAAACAGCATCAGCGTGACGCGGCGCACCGGGATGCCCACCAGCGCGGCTGCCTCCGGGTTGCCGCCCATGGCAAACACGTATCGACCAAAGCGCGTGCGGTGCACGATGAAAGACAGCGCCAGCGCCACGCTGGCCCAGATCAGCACCGGTACCGGAATGCCCTGGGGTGCGTCTTTGCCGGGAATCTGGTAGTGGGTCATGGCCGCCACAAAAGCCAGCACGATGCCGATTGGCACCAGCACGATCAGCGCGTCCAGCCAGAGCGGGTTGTTGGCAAGTTCATAAGCTGTATTGGCGCGTCGGCGGGCCAAGGTCTGGGCCACCAGAGCCAGCACAATCAGCCCCGCCAGCAGCCAACTCGGAGTGACCCCAATAGACCCGTCATAACCGCCACCCAGGCGCTGGAAGAGGGCATCGTTGACCGGTTGCGTCTTGCCGTCAGCCACCAGAAAAGCCGCTCCGCGAAATGACATCAAGCCGCCCAGCGTGACCACGAACGAAGGCACACCCAGCATGGCCGTCAGCGCCCCCTGGTACAGCGACACGGCAATGCCCACCGCCAGACCGGCCAAGGCGGCTGGCACCCAGTGCCAGCCTGCGGTGTACATCAGGGTGGCGATCAGTACCCCGACAAAACCCATGACAGAGCCGACCGACAAGTCGATGTGCCGTGCCACGATGATAAGCACCACAATGGTGGCCACCACGCCGACCACAGCCGTTTGCTGGGCAATGTTGTACAAATTTTCAGCCGACAAAAATAACCCGTGCGTGAGTGCATCGAACACCAGGGCAATCACGGCCAGTACCGTACTCATCATCACCAGCCGCCAGTCAATGGCGGCCTGTCTAAGCGTATTTAAAACGGGATTCATGCGTTCTCCGCAGGAGAAAAAAACCGCAGGCTGACCACAGCCCGCGGTTCAAGGGCCTGGCTAACTCAGGGGAAAATGCAGGTCACTTGCAAGCAGCGGGACCTGTGGCCGCATCAACACCCTTGCACAGATCGGCTTTCGTAATCCAGCCCGCCTTGACCACCAAGTCCAGGTTCTTCGCGGTGATCGGAACGGGTTTCAGAAACTCGGCCTGCAGTGCCACTTTCTTCTCACCACCGTCCCAGGTTTGGGCCCCGGCCACCTTCTGCCCTTTGGCCAACGCCACAGCTGCAGCGGCGGCATCACGACCCAGGTCACGCGCGTCTTTCCACACCGACACGGTTTGTGTGCCCAGCGCCACACGGTTCAGCGCGGCGTGGTCGCCGTCCTGGCCCGACACCGGAATACCCTTGATGCCCCTGGCAGTGAGGGCTGCCACCACACCACCAGCGGTGCCGTCGTTGGAGGCCACCACGGCATCCACCTTGCCACCGGTCTTGGTGAGGATCTGCTCCATATTCTTCTGCGCCACTTCAGGCTTCCAGCCCTCGGTGTATTCCTCCCCCACGATCTTGATGTCGCCTTTTTTCACGGCGGCATCAATGATTTCCTGCTGGCCTTCGCGCAAGAAGTCGGCATTCGGGTCAGTTGGAGAGCCTTTGATCATCACGTAGTTGCCCTTGGGTTTGACGGCAAACACAGCACGCGCCTGCATGCGGCCAACTTCCTTGTTGTCAAAGGTGATGTAGAAGACGCCGGGCGCTTCGATCAGGCGGTCATAGGCCACAACCGGGATTTTTCGCTGTGTGGCCTTGTTCACGGCGGGCAGGATGGCATCCTTGTCCATGGCCAGAATGATCAGCGCTTTGGCACCCTTGGCGATCAGGCTGTCAATGTCGCCCAACTGTTTTTCTGGTGAACCACCGGCGTCGGCACTGATATAGCTGGCACCTTCTTTGGCTAACTGCGCTTTGATGGCGGCCTCGTCCGTCTTCCAGCGCTCTTCCTGGAAGTTGGACCAGCTCACACCTATGACTTGGGCGAACGCGCCAGCGGCGGCCATGCTAAGCGCAAAAGCAGTCAGTGTTGTCTTCAGTTTCATCGTTCTCTCCAGTTATCTGGCCTGTAGCAGGCCTGAGGTTTGTGACGGGCTCGTCAGAGCCATCGTGCCGCGTCAAATACACAACGTCATGCATTTAGTTCGGACGACAAACTAATTATGGGAACGCTTGAAATCGCTGCGAATAGGGATAAACCCGACATTGTTCAGTGATCGAACCCATCAGCAACTAAAAGTCGGCCATGACCTTTGTCGGAGCGCTGGTGCGCGAACAAAATTACAAGCAAAGGCCGGTGATTTAGCGATCAAAGGATGACGGCTAACGCGCGACCAGTTTCGAAAGTTGAAAGTTCGAAATGGGTCTGCTGCGGGTACTCAGAGTCGCTCGATTGAACGGCAGGTATGTGGCAGGCGGATCGCAAAACTCTAGTACCGCTTCCAGCCTGCTGGAGCCAGCCAACTTTCTCCGAACCTGACGGTCAAAATTGAATGACCTGAACGGACAAAACCGTGGACCGGCTGTGCAACGCAATGTAGAGATGTACATTGTGTGCTCATGTTGGGTGCATCAATAAAAAAGGGCGCTATTGCGCCCTTTCCTAGAAAGTAGGTCAAGTTATTTCGTGCAAGCCTTGCCGTGGTCAGCGTGATTGCCCTTGGCCTTTGCCTCGGCTTCTGTCATGTACTCGCCGGCCTTTGTCTTGCCGTAGTATTTAGAACCTTCGCAGTGGTAGACCTTAGATCCTGTGTTTACCCAGACCTTGCCGGCTCCGCCACCAACTGCAGCTGTTGCAGATAGTGAGGTCTTGGCAGCGGCACTTGCCGCAGGAGCTGCGATCTTTGCAGCTACAGTGGTTGCAGGCTTGGTAAGCGTTGCTGCAGCCGCTGCGGATGTCGTGGCAGGTACGCTGACTTTTGCAGCAGGGGCTGCTGATTGTGCGAATGCGGCTGCGCAGCAAAACATGCTGACGGCGATAGAGAGAGTACGAAAAGATTTCATTTTGTTTCCATATAAATTGGCGGTGAGTGTCAAGCAGACTGGGCAGGATACCCAGCCGTCTTTAGACGGGCATCACCCGCCTTCAATTGGGGATTACTGCGCTGCAGATGCATTCTTGGCGACCTTCTTCACAGTGTGCTTTTTCATAGCGTGTTTTTTCACTGTTTTCTTGGCAGGCGTGGTCACCGGTGCAGAGGCGTCGGCCGATGCAGATGTAGCAGCCGGTGCTGCGGGTGCAGCTGCAAATGACAGGGTGGAGCCCAAGAGGCCGGCGGCGATGCAAAGAGCGGTAATGCTTGTTTTCATAATGGGTCCTGTGGAGGGGCTGGTTGATGTCAATGACTGTTCTGTTGGCTTCGATCCAACTGAGGGCAACTGTACGGACTCGAACTTAGGCTCGTCTTAGGGTTACCTTAGCCGTGGCTTAAAAATAATCATCGAAGTTATCCCCTTCAGGCCGCAGCCGTCGGCTCCATCCGATCACGCATGACCAAGGCCGACAACAGCCTGAACCATCCCGCAGCGATCAGTACCGTTCCGACACCTCCAAAAACCACCTTGCCCACCGCACCAAACAGGGCTGCCTGACTCGAATTCTCTCAAGCTGATTGGAGGCACCCATGAACGTCGAGCTGACCGCCGACACCCGCGCAAACCCGTGTTGTGCAGTGCTGCAGGGACATTCCGAGTCAAGCGAATCCAGAGTTTTGGGATGTGACCTATAACTTCCGTGGCATGGACCACCAAATTCAGCTGACAGCCCCCCTGGCAGACATTGAGTTTCTGTGACAGCACTGGTGCACGTTGCAGGCAGCCATGATTGGCAGCTGACTGATCGACAAAAATATGAAAGTGAACTTCCCTCAAGCTGCCTCTAGTGGCTGTCGGCCTGCGCTGCTCAGCCGAAGAACGCATAGCGGTATTCCTGACTATCACGTTTGTCAGGCATTATTGGTACCACAATGCCAGTCAGTCCCTAACTTCGATGAATGACGGACAGGTTCGTGGCCGTTGTGACTGATTGATGACTGGCCCAATATATTTGAGGAGTTGACTTCATGGACCCTGTTCATCAAATCCGTCAATTCAACGCAGGTCGGGATCCGCAGCTTCTGGCCATAAAATACGCCAAGCTGCGCACCGATGTCTTTTCATTTTTCAGAGGCACCTGCCATCTGTTTTATGACCGACTCCCCAAAAACGATCCTTTCAACCATTCGCCTAGGGTGTGGGCCTGCGGTGATCTGCATTTAGAGAATTTTGGCAGCTACAAAGGTGACAACCGCCTGGTCTATTTCGACATCAATGATTTCGACGAAGCGGCGTTGGCACCCGCCGCTTGCGACTTGGTGCGTATGCTGACCAGCATCCTGGTGGGTACTGACGATCTCCATGGCGATGCGCAGTCTGGGGGCAACAGCCTCAGCGCTACCTTTCTGGATGCTTATGCATCCACTCTGGCCACTGGCAAGCCCTATTGGGTAGAGCGCGAAACGGCCTCCGGCCCGGTGCATGTTTTGCTGGACGGACTGCAAGAACGCTCGCGTGAGCAGTTCCTGGATGGCAGAACTGAACTCAAAGGTAAAAAGCGATTGATTCGCCTCGATGGCAAGAAAGCGCTGCCAGCCTCCCCAACTCAGCGGGCAAGTATTGCTGAGTTCATGTCGTCCTTTGCCCAAAATCAACCTGACCCCACTTTTTTCGAGGTGCTGGACATTGCCCGGCGCATCGCCGGTACAGGCAGCCTCGGCATGGATCGTTTTGCCATTCTGGTGCACGGCAAGGGTTCACCCAACGGAAATTACCTGCTTGATCTGAAACAGTCCAGCCCCTCAACCCTGGCTGCGCATCTTGAACTCAAGCAGCCGCACTGGCCCAGTGAGGCTCACCGAATCGTCGAACTGCAGCAGCGTAGCCAAGCCGTCCCCATGGCTTTTCTGCAGCCTGTGCAGGTAGGCGATGCCGCCTATGTGTTGCGCGGCTTGCAGCCCTCCGAGGATCGAATTTCATTTACCCCACCCAACCTGGCCTTGTCCGACCTCCAGCAACTGCTGGTATCCATGGGAAAGATCGTGGCCTGGGCGCATTTGCGAGGTGCCAGCCGCCAAGGGGCCGCCATGATTGACGAGTTGATCGAGTTTGGCCAGCACAAGCCCTGGCAGCTGGAGCTATTGGCACTGTCACGCGCATGCGCCCAACAGGTCCGCCAAGACGCGACCTGCTTTAACCAAGCCTATGACCAAGGGGCCTTCCATGCCCCTTGAGGAAGCCGGGGTCAAGCCCGCCGCCACGGAGATGGCCCCCGTTGCTGCCGGTGGACACCATCTTTGGGCAGACATCGTCGCAGGCTTGTGTGTCGCGGGGCTGTTGCTC
>CAIVHU010000111.1 GCA_903905735.1 uncultured beta proteobacterium | reverse complement strand
GGCGTAGCCACCAAGTACATGCCCAATTACCTAGCCTGGATGCGTATATCAGAGTGGTACAAGGGCGACCTAAAGCCAGAGCATTTCGTCATTTCAGGGCTGGGCAGGCAGCTCATCAATACATAACGCGAACAGAGCCATGAAATCACATGGTTATGAGGTTAGTTTGCGAACAATCGGTATTCGAGTCGCTCCCACAGCGGTGACTTTCGTGGTGTACGAATCCAGCACGTCAACGGTGGTAAACATTGAGGACATCAGGATTCCTGCGGCTTTCGCAGCCCCCGACGCCTTGAAGTACGTTCGAAATAACCTCCTGGACATCCTACGTGAGTACAACGTTGAACGTGCAGGTATCCGGGTAACTGAATCAAACGCGCAAACCATGAACATTGCTCGAATTCAAATTGAGGGCGTTGTACAAGAAGCGTTTGCCAGCAGTGCATTGAAGGGTTACTACGTTGGACAGATATCGTCAATCTCTGCCAGACTAAACTTTGATCGCTCGGACTTCAAAAAGTATATCGATGGCACTAAAACCTGGAACGTTGACAACTGGGGGGCTTTGACAAAGGAACAACGCGAAGCACTACTTTGTGCGATCGGAGCAGTTCGTGATTAAGCCGTACAACAAGGCCGAGGTCTCCTTTGACCTCCGAACAGAAATCGGCCATGAAGGGGCAAATTCAACTACATTTATTGCATATGACCACCAGCTTGACGCTGAAATTGTTATAAAGAAGATTGCCAAAAGTGACCTTGACTCGGTTGATACATTTTTCGATGAGTCCAAGATCCTGCATCTCAGCAGCCATCCCAATGTTGTGCCAATCCATTACGCCTGTCAGGATGCGGACAACATCTTTATTGCGATGCCCTATTTCAGGCTTGGGTCACTGAACAAGTTGATCAATTCACGTTTTTTGACCGTACGTGAAATCGTTACTCTAGGGTGCCAAATCGCCAGCGGTCTGCACAATATTCACTCGAAGCGGCTTGTGCATTTCGACCTCAAGCCGGACAACGTTTTACTATCGGACCGCGGGGAAGCTCTAATCTCAGACTTCGGATTGTCGAAAAAGTTGAATGCAGCTGGTTTGGCTGGACAAGATCGCCTTTACATGAAAATGCGACCACCTGAGGCATATGATCGGCCTGAATACACGCCAGTTTTTGACATTTATCAATTTGGCATCACCCTCTACCGGATGTGCAACGGCAACGCTGCTTTTCACGACCAGTTCAATCGCTTTGGATTGACACCGGCGACTTTCGATCGTGACGGGTTCAAATTTGATGTCCGAAATGGCCGCTTTCCTGACCGCAACATCTTTGAAGAGCACATCCCTCAAAGGCTCAAACGCCTCATCAAGAAGTGCATTGAACCGGATCCGGCGAATCGCTTTCAAGCAGCGATAGAAGTTGCCAACGAGCTTGCACAAGTTGATGATCGTCTTGACTGGCAGTTTTCCATGAATGGAACAGATCGAAGCTGGGTAAGGCGCAATGTTGACAAGGCATATCAACTGACAGTCGATGATCAGAACACTTCTGTCGCCGAAAAGACCATGGCGTCTGGTCGGAAAACACGAATTGCGCCATACTGCAAAAATGACATTAGATCCACTGACATCCGTCGATTTCTAGACGAGGCATGATGAATGTGAAAGTAAAAAACGACCCATCCAGATACGTTACCAGGGCATCGTTAGGTGGCGCTCCTTTTGGGAATGCCAGGGTGTCAGTGCCGTCACAGGCTGCTCGTCAAGTGCAGGAATCGAAAAACGCGCTCGGCACGCTTGACAAGCGTTGGTACATGCAACTTCCAAAGAAGGGGTAATGCCCATCGGCTGTTCTGTTGATTGGCCTATTTTCAGCAACAACTCAGAGATCTGGGTGCCCCTCTATTAAGTAGGCTGGCTAGACTAGACTAGTGCTCGCTGGTGCATCTCCCCGGGCTTCAACATCGCAATCGCTTCGAATGTCGTGGAATGTGGCCGGGAGCAGCTAAGCAGACCTTGCCCCGGGTCGGCTAGTCCTGGGGGAGATTCCATCCCAATGCACGCCAACTCGAGTCGGCTTAAGCACTAAAACGGTTTTTTCCTTACGTAAACAGTGCAGATAGAGCCTAAGTGATTGGCATGGCATACCAATTTGATTTCCGGTCAGAAATTCACTTCGCTACATTGATGATAATGCGAATGACCGGGCAAAATAGCCCGGCATCAACACTCAGGGACCGCACTCATGCTCACTGGCGAACTAAGCAGCCAAATCGACGCCATCTGGAATTCGTTCTGGACCGGCGGCATCTCCAACCCGATGGAGGTGATGGAGCAAATCACGTACCTGCTGTTCCTGCGCCGCCTGGACGACCTGCACACCCTGGAAGAAAACAAGTCGGTGCGCTTGGGGCATCCGAACGCTGACGTTCAACATTTCACCTTGTGCATGTTGCCACTTGACAGCCACGGTCACAAGATCGGCCACGGGACCCTTTTGGCAGGTGGGTGCAGGATGAAGTGTGCTTCGTTATAGAAGCGTTGAATGCGATGGAGTATATTGCCCAAATCCTTAGCTAATCTTCACTTTCGGTTTGACAAAAACACATGGAATATCATGTTCCAATTATCAACGCATCACTGCATCCGTTTTCGACTTCACAGGCTAATAGTACAAATCCCCCGGTGTCCATTGCCTGGGAGCTATGAGTATTGGCACCCGTGAAGTAAATTTATGAAACCAATCATTCGTTGGGCTGGCAGCAAAAGACAGCTTCTCCCACAGCTCAAGGAGTTGGTTCCGCACTCATATGAGCGATACATTGAACCCTTTTTTGGGTCGGGATGCCTATATTTTGACCTTCTGCCAAAAATCGCCGTTGTATCTGACATAAATACACAATTGATAGCCGTCTACCAAGCTGTCGCAAAGTCGCCACGAGATGTCGCGTGCTATCTAGAATCAATTCCACATTCACAAGAAGCATACTATCAGTTGCGTTCTCTTGACCCGACCACACTCGATGAGTGTGCGAAAGCTGCTCGATTTATTTTCCTGATGAAGAGCTGTTTCAACGGAGTTTACAGAACGAACAAAGCAGGTTCATTCAATACTCCATTTAGTGGAAATGTATATAAATTGCCAGTGGAAAGCGAGTTGCTCGAAATGGCCCGTGCTTTTGAAACTTGCAGTATTCAAAATTGCGACTTCTCGATTTCACTCAATGGCGCAAATAATGGTGACTTTGTTTACTTAGATCCTCCATACCCTTCAGCCAAATTTCGAGGTGAATATGGATACAAACAGTTCACTAAAGCAGACATGTCTAGGCTTCTATTCGATGTGACTAGGGCAAGTACACGCGGAGTCAAGGTGATGTTATCGTTTTGCGAAAGTGATTGGCTAGATGGTCAACTCAATCATTGGAATACAAGTGTCGTTTCTGTGCGACGAACCGTCTCGGCAACACTAATGAATCGAAAAACCGTCAATGAGTTGGTACTCACAAATTACCAATCAAGTGTGTCACGGATATGAAAGCAACTAACCAACATATCTTGAGGTTTGGTGTATTGAGCGATATTCACGCTACAGTGTTCGAATCGGGAAAAGAGGCAAAGTCATTCGTCACTGTACCGGCGGAATGTGGCAAAAGGAACCCACTGACAGATCTCCACAATTTGCTTTCGAATACAGTTAAGCTGGACTACCTTTTGTGTCCAGGTGACATTTCAAATCAGGCGAATCCAGAAGCCATGTCATGGATGTGGAATGAACTACAAGTTCTAAAGACAAAATCAAATGCAAAGGAACTTTGGGCAGTTTGTGGCAACCACGATGTTGACTCTCGATATGCAATAAATCTGGCCGATGATCCAGATCCAAAGGGAGTACTACTTGACCTTAACTCTCCGTTTCCACCTGTTACTCCGAATGAGGTCAATCATTTTTGGGCTAGAAACTACGTTATTATTGAGCGAACGGAACCGTTTCTACATCGCGCTCTCTTGCTGAACACTTGTGCGTATCATGGTGGCGCAGAAAATGAATTGCAGCATGGGCGCATCAGCTCACGTACCATTAAACGCATACAAGCCGACTTGGCGGACTTGGACCCGGCTTATTTAAACGTTTTACTGTGCCACCATCACCTAGAGCCGCTTCCTTCTTGGAACAATGCTCCTGACTATCAATTCGTAAAAAAGGGTGGCGAACTTCTGAGAGCATTAGAAGATAGTTGTGTTGGGCCATGGTTAGTAGTTCATGGGCATAGACACTGGCCCGAATGTTTTTACGCCGCAGGAGGGAATTCAAGCGCCGTTGTTTTTTGCTCAAGCTCATTTGGAGCTCGGGATGCCCAAATAGCTAATCAATTCCACGTATTGAATGTTGAAGTTGATGGGAATACATCCCGTCCAAAGGGCCGAATTGAGACGTATACCTGGACTCTTGGTATGGGTTGGTCAGCAGGACCAACGGCAGAGATACCCAAGATGAACAAGGCACTATCCCACTTGTCGGGGTTTGGATTCAATGGAAACCTTACCGAATTGGCCGCTAAAGTTGACGCATTCATCGGCACCCAGTCGCGCGTAAACTGGGACGATATAACAAGATCGGAAAGTGACCTCAACTATCTGCTCCCCAGGGAGTTCGATCAATTGAAGACTCTGCTTAAACGATTGGATATCGGCATTTTTGAGGAAAATGGGACTCCAATTGAAGCCGGAAGGAAATCAAAATGAGTGGTGGATCGACGCTTGCGCACTTGTTTAGCGCTTACAACGCCAAACAATTGGACCCAGAGGAGGTGGCAAGTACATTTGTTCCATCAAAAAAATTCTGGACACTTTTGGAGCCAAATAATTCGTTGCTCATTGGGCCCCGGGGAAGCGGTAAGACAACTTTGCTCAAAATGCTTCAGCCATTAGCACTGTTAAATTGGAAACATGAACGTGCAAGTGAAGCCCAAACAAACGTCAATTTTCACGGTGTGTTTATTCCTACCGATTTGAATTGGAAAGAGGAAATATCCGTCGCAGTAGAGGCTCTCAAAGCAGATGAAAAGCAAACTCTCACCGAAGCACTGTTCGTTGCCAATATCCAATTGGCATTTGTAACAACGCTTATGCAGTTGTCCACAGATGCATTGGTGGGGGAAAATTGTTTCCTTCCGATCGAGTTGAGGCATGAAGCTGAAATAGTTGCGGCGTTGGAGAAATCTTGGAATTTCCAATCAGATGAGATACCCACCTCAAGTTTCCGCTCGTTACGCCGTGGGTTCAGAGGACGGATACGCCGCTTATCTTCATACCGACCCAACATGCCGAATAAAGAAGAAGCAATAGAGGCGATACAAAAGACACTCAGCGTTTCCCAATTTGGTTTTGAAACAACTATTCTCGAAGTTGTGGGCCTTGTGGAGGACATAACAAATGTCAAGCGAAAGTGGGCTCTCTGTTTTGACGAGGTCGAGCTTGCACCTGAATTCATTCAAGTCTCCCTGTTTAGGCGGCTGAGGTCTCCAAGTGCATCTATATTTTACAAACTGGCAGTGGCACCCTATGTTCCAGCTGCACACCTGCTCAATCAGACTGAAATGCCTGGTGTCTCGAATGATTGGAAGCCAATTCCACTTTGGTATCGAGACCAGTCTGAAGTTCAGCGACAAGAGGCACAGAGATTTTGCTATGAACTTTGGCAACAAATTGCTGTGAAAGAACAAGCGATTCTGAATGAACCCACTTTAGTATTTGGTCAATCTGAAACGAGCGATCAAGCAACCAGCATGCCTTTGCCTGGATTTAAATCTAAAAGCAAATACGGGAAACAAGGTCGATGGCAGATTGCCTTCGTTGAGCTTCAACGCAAAGACCCAACGTTTAGAGACTTCCTAAAGAGAAAGGATATTGATCCACTTCATCTTGACACAGCTTCACAAAAGAAAAAAGATTCAATTATCCGCAAGATTGCACCGCTTGTTTCTTATCGAGAGCGGTTTATCCGCTCGATGGATACTACCGGTCACGTAACGCTAAATACAACTCAAGTACATCCTGAAATCTATTCAGGCTGGGAAGCAATTTGTGCGGTGTGTGAAGGCAATCCTCGTTGGTTTAAGGGCATAGTTGACGTGTTAACAAAAGAATGGCTTAACAACAACAGAACGCTATCCCGGTCCTTCCAAGCTCGGGAACTGCAGCGTGCCTCAACCCGTTTTCGAGCGCTCGTAGCCGCATGTCCAATTGGAGACAGTGTATCAATGAATTTTCCCCAGATTGGTCCTGCGCAATTAGTTGAAAGCATTGCAACCTTTCAAAGAGATCACCTTCTCCATCGGCCATTCTCTTCTGATCCACCATTGTCAATTGAGTTGGGTATTAATGAGTCTGCTGAACTCAAGCAACTCGTTTCAGTCTGTTTGAATATAGGTGCGCTTATTAGTATGGATGAAGAAGATAGTGCCATATCTCTTTCAGAATTGGGTGGTAGACGCTTTCGTCTTTCATATTTACTCGCACCGAGTTTTGTATTGCCGCTTCGCAGCGGGGCTGCAAGATCATTAACGAGTGTCTTGACCCGTAGTAAGAAGCAGATCAATTCTGTTAACCCAGAATCCAGTGAAGCTTTTGCATACGACCAAGCAAATCTTTGGAGTGAAGCGAAATGAGGAGATTTCGTTTTTCAACAATGGAACCCACCGATTTGTCCGAATTGGACATCGATTTGGCGATCTCCTGTCTAGGGTATGAGACTCGTGCAATAAAAGTGGCTGGGAAATTCTTTGAATCAGCCAAGAGAAAAATCGCGATTGGATTTTGTCGCCAAAAGGTATTATCGTTTCACGATAATAAAAACTACTTTGAAAAAGCCGGATTTGATGTATTTGGCGACATTTCTGATGAAGAGTTTCAGCCGATTGTTGAAAGCCAGCTTGATCTATTAATGCTGGATAATGACTCCAAACTTAAACGGATAGTCATCGATATATCGTGCTTTGATCGATATCGCTTAGCCGTTCTTTGCCAATTGCTGTTAAATCAGATTCAAACTAATAAAGTTGAAGTTTGGTTTTGCTACAACATTGCGGCCTACGATCCTCCAGAGACAAACTTTTCCATAAATGCAAGATTGCAGCCCGTGCATCCAAGCTACGTTGGAACCCGCCCCGATCCACTTGCTGGTACCACAGCCATAATCGGTCTTGGATATGAACGCGAAAAGGCGCTTGGTGCAGCCGAGTATTTAGAAGCGAATGAGGTCTTCACGTATTGCCCGACCAGTCGGATAGAAGAATACCGTGCATCTGTGGAAGAAGCCAATGAACTGTTACTTAGTCAGCTTGCATCAGATCACCGATTTGTGTATGCAGTTGAGCATCCTGCTAAGTTAGTTTCGGAATTAAGTTCTGTTGTAAAAGGGATAATGTTGCGGTCCTCTATCATCATGATCCCGCTTGGACCAAAGATGTTTGCACTTTGTTGTCTATTGACGGCATCGATGTTCCCTGACGTCTCTGTTTGGCGCATGAGTCAAGGCGGAGCAACCTCTCCGAGTGATCGACGACCTACCGAGAATTTTTCCATACTTCGAATATCTGACTAGAGAAGTTGCTGTAGGTGGAAAATGGAATCCCAATAAGATGCATTTCCCAACGACTGCAACTAGCCCAGAACTGTCAAAGATTTTAGTTGCACAGGCCACACGGACAGCGCACCTCAGTCGCTAACACCTTTCATTTTTCACTGGCAGTCTTCATTTGTACAATCTGGAACTTTTACAGCCTTAAATGTTAGTTAAGAGACTTTAATAATAGAACCAACGGTTGCAAGAAACGACGCTACTTTGAAAGATCTCGCGTGAATTCCCACTATTCGAAAACCACCGACTCTCTACGCCAATGGGTTACGAGTTATTCAGACCATCATTAGATCAATTTTCTATAAAGAAACTTTATTATTCATGTTTTTAGAATTAATGATTTAATTCTCAAATTACCGTTTTAATTACTACGATCACCCGCAAACCCGCATAAATGCTAGAGGTGTGTTTACGACTTTAATTGCGCGGAATAACCCGAAGTCGCGCAAACTTGCGTTGACTATCTTTATGGCTGGTAACTGCCGCGAACACGCCCTCGGCGCATTTCAGCCTTCCGGCTAGCGCGCAGAAGGATGGCTGCTCAACTAGCTGTCGATCCACACAACGTCCGGAATCAGAGCCAGCAATCACTGGCTCACTCAAGTTTACCTATTCCACCCAACCTACAACGGAAATCTGGTTGGAGCGACCAAAACTCTCCACCGCAATCTAAGCGTCTCCAAAGCATTCACCAACGTCGGCAACTGGCCCACTGCGGGCACCTGCTGAGCAAGGCAAAAAGTTGTTGTGTTTACGACTTTAAATAATCGTCTCCAAAATCCAACACCCCGCAAACCCGCATGAATGCTAGAGGCGTGTTTACGACTTTAATGACCTGTTTACGACTTTAATTGCGCGGAATACGCATAAAAGGTAAAACCGAGATTACTCCACCGTCACCGACTTGGCCAGATTTCGGGGCTTATCCACATCGGTGCCGCGCGCGCACGCCGTGTGGTAGGCCAGCAGTTGCAGCGGCACCACATGCAGCATCGGTGACAGCTCGCCGTAGTTCTCAGGCATGCGGATCACGTGCAGGCCATCGCCGCTCTCAATATGCGAGTCGGCATCGGCCAGCACATACAGCACACCGCCACGCGCGCGCACTTCGTGCATATTGCTCTTGAGTTTTTCCAGCAGCGCGTCGTTGGGTGCCACCGTGACCACCGGCATGGCGCTGGTCACCAGCGCCAGCGGACCGTGTTTGAGTTCACCCGCCGGGTAGGCCTCAGCGTGGATGTAGCTGATTTCCTTGAGTTTGAGTGCGCCTTCGAGCGCAATCGGGTAATGCAAACCGCGACCTAGAAACAGCGCGTTTTCCTTGGTGGTGAAGTCCTGCGCCCAGGCAATCACCTGGGGTTCAAGCGCCAGCACCGCCTGCAAGGCGGCGGGCAAATGGCGCATGGCCTTGATATGGCGCGCTTCTTCGGAGTCACTCAACAAGCCGCGCGACTGCGCCAGCGCCAGCGTCAGCAAAAACAGCCCGGCCAGTTGCGCAGTGAACGCCTTGGTGGAAGCCACGCCAATCTCGACCCCAGCGCGCGTGATATAGGCCAGCTCACACTCGCGCACCATGGCGCTGGTGGCGACGTTGCAGATGGTCAGCGTGTGGATCATGCCCAGACTTTGGGCGTGCCGCAAAGCGGCCAGCGTGTCGGCTGTCTCGCCGCTTTGGCTGATAGTGACGACCAGCGTGCGCGCATTGGGCACCGAATCGCGGTAGCGGTATTCGCTGGCCACTTCCACCTGGGTCGGGATTTTGGCGATGCTCTCCAGCCAGTATTTGGCGGTGCAACCGCTGTAGTAGCTGGTGCCGCAGGCCAGGATCAGCACCGAGTCGATGTCCTTGAAGACACGCGCCGCGCTGGCATCTGCACCGTCGAACAGCTCGGGCATGATGCTGTCCACGCCCTGCAAGGTGTCGGCAATGGCGCGGGGTTGCTCAAAAATCTCTTTTTGCATGTAGTGGCGGTACGGGCCCAGCTCGGCCGCGCCGCTGTGGGCGTGCACGGTCTTGACCGGGCGCTGAGCGGCGGTGAGCGGCTTGAAGGCTTTGTCCACCAGCCAGTATTTGCCCAACTGGATATCCACCACGTCGCCTTCTTCCAGGTAAACAATCTGGTCGGTCACACCGGCCAGCGCCATCGCGTCACTGGCCAGGTAATGCGACTGACTGTCCGGCCCGACACCCAGAATCAGCGGCGAACCGGCGCGCGCACCAATCAGGCGGTGCGGTTCGTCCTTGCAAAAGACGGCAATCGCCAAAGCCCCGCGCAGCGAGCGCAGGGCGGTCTTGACCGCTTCAAACAAGTCGCCGTCATACAGACTGTCAATCAGATGGGCGATGACCTCTGTATCGGTCTGGCTCTGGAACACGTAGCCTTTGGCCTGCAAACTCGCACGCAATTCGTCATGGTTTTCGATGATGCCGTTGTGCACCAGCGCAATGCGGCCCGGTTTTGAATAGGCATCGGCACCCGGTCCGTGGCTGAAATGCGGGTGCGCGTTGTGCACGGCCGGTGCACCATGGGTGGCCCAGCGGGTGTGCGCGATGCCGGTGGTGCCTTGCAGGTGGGTGGTGGCGATCTGCTCCATCAGCTCCGACACGCGCGAGGTGCTGCGCGCGCGTTGCAGGCCGTTGGCGTACACCGCCACGCCGCACGAGTCATACCCCCGGTATTCCAACCGGGACAGGCCCTGCACCAGAATGGGAACGATGTTGTGATGGGATACCGCACCGACAATGCCACACATAAGCTGCTCCGTTGTTGAGGCAGGAATCGTAGAAGCGGTATCGAGAAATATGTAATCGTTTTTACGGAAAATTTATAGAAATATTTCATAAATTGAAATTCGTGTTTAAATATTTCAGTAATAAAACGTTTTTGAATTTAAACACTACCTTCGTTGCGCCACTCTATCCTAGCCTTGGATCTGCGGTGACCCCTGCTGCGCGTTCGCCTAACGCAATGACCAAACTGCCGCACGGTCCACACTGAACACGCTGAAATGCAAGATAGAACCTTAAATGACCCCACCCTCTCTTGATACCACCGACTTGCTGTTGTTGAACCAACTGCAAACGGACGCATCCTTGTCCAACCAGGTGCTGGCGGAGCGGGCGCACATTTCCCCGCCCACCTGCCTGCGCCGCGTCAAGCGCCTGAAAGACGCGGGGCTGATCGAGCGCGAGATTGCCGTGCTGAGCACCGACACCCTGGCCAGCAGCATCGGCCACGGCTTGACGGCGGTGGTCGAGATATCGCTGGACCGCCAGGACCAGAGCGCGCTGGAGGCGTTTGAGAAACGTGTGGCGGGCGAGGACGCGGTGCAGCAGTGTTACCGCGTCTCGCCCGGCCCTGACTTTTGCCTGGTGGTGCACGCCGCCGACATGCCGGACTACCTGGCCCTGACGCAGCGGCTGTTCACGGCCGATGCCAATGTGCGCAATGTAAAGAGTTTTTTCAGCATCAAGCGCAGCAAGTTCGGGGCGAAGGTGCCGCTGCCGGTCGTACTCTGAACCTATATGCATTTTCGGCCTCTAGCCCTTATTCATAAAGGGCTAGCAGCTATTTATTCAAGAGCTGACGACGGCGACTGGCAGGCAAATCATGACCTGGCAACCCGCATCCACTTCACCCTGAATGCGGATCGACCCCCCCAGGCGTTCAATGATTTTGCGGCTGCTTACCAGGCCCAACCCCAGGCCTTCAAACTCGCGTGGGGGATGCAGTTTGGCAAACACCTTGAACAAGCTCTGCGCCTGCTCAGGTTTGAACCCCGCGCCGTTGTCGGCAATCCTGATGCAGCAGGTAGCGCGGTCTGAAACCTGCTCAGGCCCTGGCTCACGGCTGGACGCTTCGGCGCGCCCGGCAGCGGCGTTGTGCCAATTCAAGCTGATCTGCGCAGGTGTACGCCCCCGGCTGAATTTCAGCGCGTTGCCCAGCACCTGTACCAGCACCTGGCGCAGCAGGGCGGCATCGGCCAGCACCAGCGGCACATCCGTCGCCAACTGCCACTGAACGGCTTGCTGCGGGTACTGCGCGGCCAACTCATTGGCCACCTCTTGCGCCAGCGCGCTCACATTCACCGGCTGCAGGTTCAGGCTCTGAAGGCCTAAACGCGAGAGTTGCGTCAGGCCATCGAGCTGGCTGGTCAGCAACCGGGCCGACTCGCGGATGGTGCCCAGATGCGCCGCCATTTCGGCGGGCATGTCGGGCCAGTCTTCGACCATGACCTGGGCGTAGGCGTTGATGTGGCGCAGCGGCGCGCGCAGGTCGTGCGAGACGGCGTAGGTGAAGTCCTGCAGCTCCGCGCGCGCGGCGTCCAGTTGGCGCTGCAACTGCATCAATGACATTTCAGGTAAAGAGGCATCAGTCATTTTTGGTTTGCCTTCCATTTGCCTTCCAATAGTCACCCGTCCGACACATCGCGCGGTAAGCGGCAGTGGCAGACACCGATTTCTGGTACTCCGGTATGAGGTGGCTGGCCCTGCCGTTTGCCGCGCCGGGCATACCCAAACCGCTGGAGTCCTGGCCTCGTGTCACTTCTTGCTCGGGCGTTTCCAGTTGGCAATGCTCACCTGGCGGGCGCGCGCCACGGTCAGCGCCAGCGCCGGCGCATCTTTGGACACTGTGGAGCCGCCGCCCACCGTGCCGCCAGCGCCGATGGTCACCGGGGCGATCAGCACGCAGTTGCTGCCGATATGGACATCCGCCTCGATGACGGTGCGGTGCTTGTTGGCACCGTCGTAGCTGGCGGTGATGCTGCCGGCACCAAAATTGACGCGCTCGCCCACCGTGGCATCACCCAGGTAGGCCAGGTGATTGGCCTTGGCACCTTTGGCCAGGGTGGAATTTTTCACCTCGACAAAGTTGCCGATATGCACCTCGGCCCCCAGCTTGGCACCGGGGCGCAGGCGGGCAAACGGGCCAATCAGCGCGCCCGCACCCACTTCCACCGCATTCTTGCTGCCCGGCTCGCCGCCTTCAATGTGGCTGAACGGGTGAATCACCGCGCCAGCGGCAATGCTGGCGTTTTTGATGACGCAGTTGGGGCCGATCTTGACACCCTCACCCAAACTCACCTGACCTTCAAATACACAATTCACGTCAATCGACACGTCCTGCGCGCAGGTCAAGGTACCGCGTACGTCCAGGCGCGACGGGTCGGCCAGGCGCACACCTTGCTCCATCAGTTGTAGCGCCTCACGCTTCTGGAATGTGCGCTCCAGGTTGGCCAGCTGCACTGGGCTGTTGATGCCCGCCACCTGCGCCGCGTCGTGAATCTTGTGCGCCACCACCGGAAAACCGTCCGCCACGGCGAATTTGACGATGTCGGTCAGGTAGTACTCGCCCTGCGCGTTTTTGTTGTCCAGACGCGCCAGCCAGGTTTTGAGCTGCTTCGCGGGCACGGCCATGATGCCGCTGTACACCTCGGTGATTTTGAGTTGCGCGGGCGTGGCGTCCTTTTGCTCAACGATGGCCTGCACCACGTCACCTTTGCGCACGATGCGGCCATAACCCGTTGGGTTGGCAAAGTCGATGGTCAGCAGCGCCAGCTTGTCACCGGCGCAGGCGCTGATGAGTTGCGTCAGCGTGTCGGCCTGGGTCAGCGGTACGTCGCCCGAGAGCACCACCACGATGCCGTCGTCACGCAGCACCGGCACCGCCTGCTGCATCGCGTGGCCGGTGCCCAGCTGAGGCTCCTGGCGCACAAAATTCAGATCAAATTGGCCTCTAGCCCCCGTCGATGCTGCGAGAGCAGCTTCTACTTCTGTAGCACCATGGCCAGTGATCACCGTCACCTGGCGGGCCTGCAGCTCGGCGGCGGTGTCCACCACATGCTGCACCAAAGCGCGCCCGGCCAAAAGATGCAACACTTTGGGCAGCTTGCTTTTCATGCGTGTGCCTTTGCCCGCAGCCATGATCACCACGTCCAGGGGACCATCCGTAAAGAGTGTTTGAGTAACTGCCATGCCCACCTCTGAGTTGATTCGAACGCCGATGTTTCACATTATCCGCGCGCTGCTGGTGACGTTGCTGGCCTCGCTGGTGCTGGCGGGCTGCAGCGCGGTGCGTCTGGGGTACGGGCAGTTACCCAGCCTGAGCTACTGGTGGGTGGACAGCTACCTGGACCTCAACGATGCCCAAAGCGTGGCCTTGCGCCGCGACCTCAGCGCCCTGCAGGACTGGCACCGCGCGCAGGAACTGCCCAAGCTCGCAGCCCTGTTGGCCCGGGTGCAAAGCCAGGCGCTGCAAGACACCACGCCAGCGCAAAACTGCCAGATCGTCGACCAACTCAAAGAGCGCGTGCAAGCCGTGCTGACACAGGCCGAACCCGGCATGGCCACGCTGGCCGTGCAACTGACCCCGGCGCAGCTGCAGCACCTGACGCATCAGCTGACCAAGCGCGAGCAGACCTGGCGCGAGGAATGGGTGCAACCCAGTGCCGATCAGCTGGCGGCACGTCGCATGGATCGCCTGGTCGATCGCAGCGAGGCTTTTTACGGCAAGCTGAGCGACACCCAGCGCGCCCTGTTGACGGCGACTGTTCAAGCCAACCCCTACAACGCCACCCTGGCTGAAGCTGACCTGCTGCGCCGCCATCAGGAGCTGCAACAAACCCTGCAAAGCATCGTGCAAGGTCACGACAGCGTAGCCCAAGCCCAGGCAAAACTGCACCCCATGCTGCTGCGACAGATCGACTCGCCCGACGCCGCCTACAACGCCCAGGTTGCGCAGTTCACCCAGGCCAACTGCCGCACGTTTGCCCAACTGCACAACAGCACCACACCGGCGCAGCGGCAAAAGCTGGTGGACAAACTCAAGGCGTACGAGCTGGACCTGCGCGCCCTGTCTGCGCCGGGCTGATTACGCCTACCATTGCGCCATGGCCATCAGCGTTTTTGACCTTTTCAAAGTGGGCATCGGACCCAGCAGTTCCCACACCGTGGGGCCAATGCGCGCTGCACGGCTGTTTGCACTGGCGCTGCAGCGTGATGACTTGTTGCCGCCAACGGCGCAGGTCACCTGCGAGCTGTATGGCTCGCTGGGCGCCACCGGCAAAGGCCATGGCTCCGACGTGGCGGTGATGCTCGGCCTGATGGGCCACGCGCCCGACACCGTCGATGTGGAGGCCGTGCCGCAGATGATCGCGCAGACGCGCAGCCAGCGCGCGCTGGCGCTGCTGGGCGTGCACACGATCGCCTTCCTTGAAAAAGACCACGTGCTGATGTACCGCCGCGAAGCCATGGCCGAGCACCCCAACGGCATGAAGTTCACCGCCTTTGACGCGCAAGGCCAGGTGCTCAAAGAAGCCAAGTACCTGAGTGTGGGTGGCGGCTTTGTGGTCACCGCCGGCAGCCCCAACGAGGCCGTGCTGACCGAGTACAAAAAAGTACCCTACCCCTTTACCAGCGGTGCTGAGTTGCTCTCTATTTGCAAGCAAGAGTGCCTGAGCATGAGCCAGGTGATGTGGGCCAACGAGCGCACCTGGCGCAGCGACGACGAGATCACCAGCGGCCTGCAAACCATCTGGCGGGTGATGCGCGAATGTGTGCAACGCGGCTTGAGCCAGACCGGCACCTTGCCCGGCCCCTACAAGGTGCAGCGCCGCGCCCCGCTGCTGGCAGCGCAGTTGCGGCAGCGCGCCGAACGCACACTGGCCGACCCCTTAAGCGTGCTGGACTGGGTCAACGTCTATGCCTTTGCGGTGAACGAGGAAAACGCCGCCGGTGGCCGCGTGGTCACCGCGCCCACCAATGGCGCGGCCGGGGTCATTCCGGCGGTGCTGCACTACTGCGACCGCTTTGTGGTGCACGGCAGCGGTCGCGCCGGGCAAGCCATTGACGACGACACCGTGGCCACCTTTTTGATGACGGCCGCAGCCATCGGCATCCTGTACAAGCTCAACGCCTCCATCAGCGGGGCCGAGGTCGGGTGTCAGGGCGAAGTCGGCGTGGCCTGTTCGATGGCTGCGGCCAGTCTGGCTGCAGTGATGGGCGGCAGCCCGGCGCAGGTGGAAAACGCTGCAGAGATCGGCATGGAACACAACCTGGGCCTGACCTGCGACCCGGTAGGCGGCCTGGTGCAGGTGCCGTGCATCGAGCGCAACGCCATGGGGGCGGTCAAGGCCATCAACGCCGCGCGCATGGCGTTGCAAGGCGATGTCCAGCACGTGGTGTCGCTCGACAAGGTCATCAAAACCATGCGCGACACCGGCGCCGACATGAAAACCAAGTACAAGGAAACCTCACGCGGCGGGCTGGCGGTGAATATTGTGGAGTGCTGATTCCATTTCCAAATCATTTGTGCCTAGGTGCAAAGCCGCAGGCAGTGCTGTAGCACGACAAGGCAAAGCAACAACGACACGGATGATTTGAAAATGGAATGAGGTAGCCCATTAACTTGGACGCAAAGCTTGCGGCCAGTCTTGCAAGAGCTCAGTGTCATCCGAACCCGCCATATACCTGGTCAGAAGTTCATTGCCACGCACGTCCACCGCACGATCCAAAATCGCCTGCGCACTGGCGATAATGCCCCGGCTTTCCAGCCCAAATAAAAACTCGGACGTGGAAGCCACCACAACGGCATCGGGCAAACGCAGCAAAAAATTTGTTTTACGCACGGCACTGTCCTCAAACACCAGCACAGCGCCAAAGTCTTGCCCCTCAAGCACCTTGGCCAACACCTCGGCGGCCGCCTGCTCTCCCCGATTTTTGGTTTTGGTCGCCGGATTGATCGACTTCAACAGCATGAACTCCTCAAACACCTCGGTGGGGGCCACGCTCAGCCGGTGCGGGTTATTGGCCCGAATCCAGTCGGCCACCAACATCGCCCCCGGTTTTGACAAATCCGCAATCACCTCATGGCGAACCATATCCGGCACGATGACCGGCAAACCGGGCAAAAAAAGCACATCAAGCGCCCCGGCCACCGCCAGCGTGATCAGCGGCCCAGAGTCCGTAACGATCAAGGACAGCTTCATGGTTGCGACTTCAAGCGAGCCGCGGCATCAAACATTTGGTTCAGCAATGCCATTTGCTCAGGCCGCTTTTTTGCTGTCACGTTGGGCAACGAAAGCTTTTGCAACCCCAGCGCCAGCAACAACTCGCCAAAACTTGCACCTGTTTCCTCGGCGATTTGCGGCCACGACACCCGGCCCTGGGCATAGGCCGCTGCCAGCGCCGCCAGCCGACCGCTATCAACGGCCTGCGCGGGTGGCAAGGTCAACAACCCCACAGACTTGCCATTTCGGGTGATTTCGATCGGACCGGCGCTGTTCAGTGACGACAAAACCTCTCCGAAATTCGTCTTGGCCTCAGACGATGTCATGGTTCTTATGGCGTGTTGCATTTGACTTGGGCTCCTTAACGTCTGTTGCTGATTATGACCAAGTTGATTAATTTGATCAACTTGGTCAAATTAGTTGCTTTGATCGTGATGCAGGTTTTTTACGCCTGATCAGCCTCTAACCCAGTCAATAATTGCGGAGGCAGCTACAACAATAGTAGTGAAAGCCCATCTGCGGTCATGTGGGTAGCATCAACGGCTGGCGGCTTTCATGGCTTCGACCAGTTTCACGGTTTGCACACTCACCGTGGTCACGCGCATCAGCAGGTCGATGACCTTGTCCTTGTAGTCGGCAAAGCGGTAGGTATCGAACTTCTCGCGGATGGTTGGGTCTTTGGGTTTTTTCTCTTTGTACTGGTCCAGCACCCAGTCGATGGCGCAGCGGTTGCCCAGTTTGTAGGTCCAGGCCTCGGGTGGGATACCGCGTAACGTGGTCTCGGTGTCCAGCGCGATGCTGCCCGCTGCCGGGTCAGCGCGCAACAGGGCTTTGGGTTGCAAACCGGCGGCGCGCACCTTGTCGTCGGGCACGTCGGTGCGAATCAGCGGGAACGGTGCCACGGATTCGTACCCGATGTGCAACGCCATCAGCGCCTCGCCCCAGGCTGCCCATAACCAGAAGTCCGGGTAAAACGGGATGCGCGGAAACTCGCGTTTGAGGTTTTGCGCGTACTTCTCGCGGTAGACGGGATCGTGCAACACGGCGTAGCAGTAGTGGAAGATGGCTTCCTTGGTGATTTTGCGTACCGACTTACCTGGGCCGATTTCTTCGGCGTAGTGGGCGGAGAACTGTTTGACCGCCCAGTCGGTGATGTTGTCGATTCGATTGGCCGATTGATCAAATTGATACAACCCAACAACTTGCCCCGCGTCTGCGCTGAACATATTTAAATTGGGCGATCGATCAGTGGCAACAAGTGCAAATGGCTGTCTGTCGCCACACATGAAGGCGAAAGTGGGTGTTCGCTCTGCAGCACCAATCGGGAAAAAGGAGGGCTGCTGGTAGACCCGATGCGTAATGATTCTGTCGAAGTAGGTCTGAGCTGCAACATACGGTCGATATAAGCTACCTTGAATTTTTGCCCTGTCAAATTCAAGCTGCGTACCGCGCTTGATCTGGGCTTCAAGCTCTGAAGTCCACTTGATCGTCCGGCTAACCTCGTCGGCAAGATTGACGTTGGACCGTCCCGCGAGGCGTTTTTGTTCAGCGTTATAGAAATCGATGAAAAAGCGAACTTTTTCTGAAAGCACCGCAGGGTCGTAGTCGTAGATCCAATCATCGCGATTTGTCACGACTCCAAGTGAGAAGAGTCGGAATATCGCCCGCTCCTTCCCCGCCGTTTTCGCGGCCTTGGTGTCTTTGCTCGCCAGCGGAATCAGCGTCTCAAAATCATTGCTGGTCAGGTTCACCCAGTTGTGCGTTTTGTCGGGCGACACCTCGTCAAAGTCCAGCGCCCGCATCGGGTGGCTGGCCAGAAAGCCCAGCTTTTCCTCGGCGGTTTCCAGCTCCGGGCGGCGCAGGTAGTACACGCGGGCGGGTTTTTTGTCTTTGGCAGCTCCCACCTATTTGATCATGAAACTGATCGCCACACCGGTCTGGATGCCAAACACGTTGTGTTTGGTGCCGCTGAGTTTGGGGTTGGCGCGCACGTCGCCACCCAGGTCCACCACGTAAATGTCGGCAAACTCCTGCGCCACGGTTTTGCGGAAGCCGTCAAAAGTGCGGCTTTCGATAAAACTGCGGTTGGTCACAAAAGCCAGCACGCCGTTGTCGGCCAGCCGGTCGCTGGCCCAGCGGAAAAAGCGCGCGTACATGTCGCAGAGCTTGGTTTCTTGTGCCGTACTCTGGGCGATGTAGGTTTGTTTGATGCGCGCGTCGATCTGCGGGTATTCGCGGTTTTTGTTGTTGTCGTTCTCGTTGGCCTGGTTGGCGTTGTACGGCGGGTTGCCAATCACGACGCTGATCTTGCGGCTGTTCTGGCGCTTGATGCGCACCACGTTTTCTTCACTGACGCTGCCAAACAGTTCGGCGGTGGTACCTTTGGCGGCGGTGTGCAGGCCCACGTTGTCGAGCGTGTCCACAAAACACAGGTTGGGAAACTCCTGGTACTGGCCGGTCAGCGCGGCGTAGGTGGCTTCGATATTGAGGTTGGCCACGTAATACGGCAGGATGGCGACCTCGTTGGCGTGCAATTCGTGCTGGTATTTGTGCGCCAGCTTTTTGGGCTGGCCGCGAAAGTGCTCCAGCAGTTCACAAATGAAGGTGCCCGTGCCGGTGGCCGGGTCGAGGATGTCCACGTCCTTGTCGATCAGGTTTTTGCCAAAGTGCTTTTCACACAGCCAGTCGGCCCCGTCGATCATGAAGCGCACGATCTCGCCCGGCGTGTACACCACGCCCAGGCGGTCGGCGGCTTTGGTGTTGTAAACCTTGTAGAAGTTTTCGTAAATGATCTTCAAAAAAGTCTGTTTTTCGCCGTGGCTGCTGATTTGGGCAGCGGCGGCGCGGATGGCGGCGTAATAGGTTTCCAGGCCTTTGAGGGTTTGACACAGTAACCGCCAGGTCTGCTCAAACCTGCTCATTTTCCCTAAACAGTTGAATTTCAACTGTTTAGGAGATTTGCATGGAAAACCTCTGCTCGATTGGTGAGCTGGCGGCTGTTCTGGGTGTGGCCATCATCACGTTGCGTCGGTGGCACGCAGCAGGCACCTTGGTGCCCGCAGGCCCAACCCCAGGAGGGCACAGACGCTACGACATCTCGCAGGTCCGTCAAGTGCTCGGGCACGGGCTGGCCGGTCCAACCGAGGAACAAGT
>CAIVHU010000110.1 GCA_903905735.1 uncultured beta proteobacterium | reverse complement strand
GGACACACCCAGAACAGCCGCCAGCTCACCAATCGAGCAGAGGTTTTCCATGCAAATCTCCTAAACAGTTGAAATTCAACTGTTTAGGGAAAATGAGCAGGTTTGAGCAGACCTGGCGGTTACTGTGTCAAACCCCCTCCTGACGATTCGGCTCACGCCTTAATGCCGCTTCGCGGCCACCTCGCCTAGCAGGGGGAATGCGCGGAAATGATGTTCATGAATTTCCCCGCCAGCCGACCTACAACCGCGTCGAATCAGTCGGGTGATGCGCTTTGCGGAGGTCAAGGAGGAGGCCGCGCAGCGGCCGGGGGACACGTAGCAAAGGGCATCGCCCGGCTGATTGAGCAAACAATGAAAGGGCACCTCTGCCCCAACATCTGACAATTTGAAACACCCCGTGCGGGCTGCCTGCACCATCGGCCAGATATCATTGCTTTGACCGTCCCACCACGCCACCCGAAAGCGCCCCATGATCCTAGAACTTGCTGACTTCTCCATCCACCCACAACACAACGACGCTTTTGAGGAAGCCGTGAAGCGCGGCATCAAGACGGTGATCGCACGCTCTGACGGTTTTGAAGGCTTCAAACTCAACCGCTGCATCGAGAATCCTGAGCGTTACGTGCTGCAGATCTTCTGGACCACGCTAGAAGACCACACGGTTGGATTTCGCGAATCACCCGCGTTCGCCGCGTGGCGCGCCATCGTCGGACCGTTTTTTGTGAGCCCGCCCGTAGTGCAGCACTTTGATCTGGTGGCCAAATCGACTTGAAGCCGTGCGCCTCCACCTGTAAGCCTTCTTAGAGGAGTGTTTCCATGACAAGTTACGTGATCACCCCCGCGCCCGTGGTGTCTGTGCCCATAGTGGGCTCAGATGCGCTCTTTCCCGTGCATCGCATTTATTGCGTTGGCCGCAACTACGCCGAGCACGCCCAGGAGATGGGCCACAGCGGGCGCGAGCCACCGTTTTTCTTCATGAAACCCGCCGATGCGGTGGTGGTGTGCCTGCCCGACCGGATCACCGGCCTGCCCTACCCCAGCCTCACCACCAACTTGCACCATGAGATTGAACTGGTCGTGGCCATCGGCCAAGGTGGCAAAAACATCCCGGTGGATGACGCGCTGCGGCACATCTTCGGCTACGCCGTGGGCCTGGACATGACCCGGCGCGACCTGCAGAACGACATGAAAAAGCAGGGCCGCCCGTGGTGCATCGGCAAGGGCTTTGACCACTCTGCCCCCATTGGTCAGATCACGCCAGCGTCGGTCGTACCTGACATTGCTCAGGCGGACATCGGCCTGCAGGTCAACGGCGCGCCGCGCCAGCACGGCCAGATCAGCCAGCTGATCTGGAACGTGGCCGAGACCATCGCGCAGCTCTCGGCGGCCTGGGAGCTGCAAGCCGGTGACCTGATTTACACCGGCACACCCGCCGGAGTCGGGGCGGTCGTGGCGAATGACGTGTTGCACGGCAGCATCACCGGGCTGGCACCCATCACTTGCCAAGTGGTCTGAGCAGCCAGCGTCGGTCAGAAATAGGCTGAAAACCCGGTGACTTGCCACACTCTTTGACCACCGCCAGGTGGTCGGCCGTGTGTTTCAAATTACACTGGGCAGATGCATCGACCGCCCATCAAACATTGCAAAAACTGTGGCCAAGCCGTGGTGTACCGCCTGCCTGATGACGGTGACACCAAAGAGCGGGCTGTCTGCACGGCCTGCCACACTGTGCACTATGAAAACCCGCTGACCGTGGTCGGCACCATTCCGGTCTGGGGCGACAAGGTGCTGCTGTGCAAACGCAACATCGAACCGCGCTTTGGCAAGTGGACGCTGCCTGCGGGTTTCATGGAACTCAACGAGACCGTGGCCGAAGGCGCAGCCCGCGAAACCGTGGAAGAAGCTGGCGCGCAATTCGAGATGGGTGAATTTTTCTCGCTGGTGAACATTGCTCGCGTCGGACAGGTGCACATGTTTTATCGCGCCCGCCTGCTCAGTGACCAGTTCGACCCCGGCTTTGAGACGATGGAAGTGCACCTGTTTTCGGAGGACGAGATCCCCTGGGAAGAGATGGCCTTCAGAACCGTGTCGGAAACCCTGAAGCGCTTTTTTGCCGACCGCCAAGCTGGCCAGTTCAGCACCCATGTCTTTGATATCTCCTGAGCTGCTGGCACTGGCCGAGCTGTGGTTTTACCGAGCAGGCCACTTTTTCGTCACCAGCGTGCTCGACGACCCGGCCTGGCTGGCGCTGATGTTTTGTTGATGTTATCAGTCTCCAACCCTTATGCAGTAAGCGTGAGCCGCTCTACTTTTTGAAACTCCATGCTGCCCTGCTACGTTCTGCTTGACCTGGAGACCACCGGCGGCAACGCGGTGCGCGACCGCACCACCGAGATCGCTGCAGTGCGTGTCGAGCACGGTGTGGAAGTGGCGTGCTGGAGCACGCTGGTCAACCCGGGCGTATCCATCTCCGGCTTTATCGAGCAACTCACCGGCATCAGCAATGCGCTGGTAGCCGACGCGCCGAGCTTTGACGAAGTGGCTCTGCACCTGCTCAAACTGCTGGATGGCGCGGTGCTGGTGGCGCACAACGTGCGTTTTGACCACGGCTTTCTATTGAACGAATTTGCCCGCATGGATGTCGCGCTGCGCACCAAAACGCTGTGCACCGTGCGACTGTCGCGCCTGCTGTATCCGGGCATCAAGGGCCACGGGCTGGACGCCATCATGCAGCGCCACGGCATCACCACCGAATCCCGCCACCGCGCGATGGGTGACGTGCAAGTCATGCAGACCTGGCTAGCGCAGGTGGCGCAGCAGTTTGGCGCGGAACACCTGCGGCAACAGGCGCTAACGCTGTTGCAAGGCAGCGCCGCGCTGCCGCCACAGCTTGACACCAACGTGGCCGACATTCCCGAGGGCCCCGGCGTGTACCTCTTTTACGGGGAAGGCACGCTGCCGCTGTACGTGGGCAAAAGCGTCAAGCTGCGCAGCCGGGTCATGTCGCACTTTCAAGCCAGCAGCCGCGAGCCGCGCGAGATGCGCATCGCGCAGGAAATCCGCCGCATCGAATGGATGGAAACCGCTGGCGAGCTGGGCGCACAGCTGCTGGAAGCGCGCCTGGTCAAAAAGCATCAGCCCCTGCACAACCGCCAGTTGCGCCGCGAAAGCAACCTGTGCGCCTGGCGGCTCGATGCCAACCCCGACGCCCGCCCGCTGCTCACCCTGGTGCGCGGCGCAGAGCTGAGCCCGCAACAATTCGGCAACCTGTATGGCCCATACCGCTCCAAAAACCAGGCGCTGAGCCATCTGCGTCAGTTGGCGGATGAACACGGCTTGTGCCTGCAGGCGCTGGGTCTGGAGTCAGGCAAGGGCCGCTGTTTTGCGCACCAGATCGGCAAATGCAAAGGTGTCTGCTGCGGCGAAGAAGCCCCTGAACGCCACCATCTGCGCCTGCAAATGGCGCTGGTGGCCGACAAGTTACGCGTCTGGCCGTTTGCCGGCCCGGTGGGCCTGCGAGAACACAACCCGCATACCGGCCAGGCCGACATCCACATCTTTGACCAGTGGTGCCATCTGGCCACCGTGCGCAGTGACGAAGAACTGGCCGATGCTCTGCAAACCCGCTCGGATGTGCTGGCGTTTGACCTGGACAGCTACCGGCTGGCGCTCAAATATTTGATGCCGCCGGGCAAGTCCGGGACCACAGTGGTGGAACTGGGTTCTTCAAGAGAAATCCGTCTTTAGCCCTTTTGGGATAAGCGCTTGCTGCTATCTTCTGAATAGCGTTTTGGGTTGCCGTCAGACCCTTAAAACCTATTTGCTAAGGTTTTTGGTACGCCCCGCTTGGCAACCCGTGGGGGCAGCCACCTCATACTGGAGTACCAGAAATCGGTGTCCACCCCAACGGGTTGCCACGCGAGATCACGGATAGGCGATTAATGTAGGAAGGCACGCTCATCCAAATTCAGTCAGGTCACGTCATGCGTCTATACGTCGATTCCCAGTTCGCGTCTCCGTACGCTATGTCTGCATACGTCGCACTCAGAACCAAGGGGCTTACTTTTGAGATGATCACCTTGGACCTCGCATCAAACCAAAACACAGCACCTACTTTTGCAGAAACATCACTCACAAGCCGAGTTCCAACTTTGGTTGCAGGCGATTTCGCTCTGTCAGAGTCCTCGGCAATCGCCGAATACCTTGAGGAATTGCATCCGACCCCAAAGCTCTACCCGGATTCAGTACAGGCACGAGCGCGTGCACGTCAAGTTCAGGCGTGGCTACGTAGTGATTTGCTGGCGTTGCGTCAAGACAGGACGACCGAGGTCGTCTTTTATGGGCCGACTGATGCACCATTAACCACCGCTGGCAACATTGCCGCCCAGAAACTGCTTCGGGTCGCAACGTCACTGCTCGCACATGGCGGGATGAATCTCTTCGATGAGTGGTGCATCGCGGATGTTGACATGGCATTGATGCTGAATCGTCTCATCCTCAACGGTGATGCTGTTCCCGCCCAGATTGCCGATTACGCGCGTCACCAGTGGGAACCTCCCGCAATTCAAGAATGGATGCAGTTCCCAAGACCACCGCTGTGATGTCAATCCACCGCCGAATCAGGCGGCCAAACACGCTGCCAATCACCGCTGAATCTGTATTTTCTGACCAGCAGCGCCAGCGCAGTGGCTGGCTTTGGCGGCTGACGATTTTTGGTACTCCAGTATGAGGAGACCGCCAAAGACACCCGCTGCGCGGGTCCTACCGAAAGCGCAACTCACAGCATGAAGAACAGTTCAGGCTCATAGACGGTTGAAAATGTGCCGTTCTTGCCAATTTTTGCCAAACTCCCTAAACTTTGCCTATGAGCACCATGAATATTTCTTTGCCCAGCACGCTGAAATCCTTTGTTGATGAACAGGTGAGTCAGGGCGCGTATGGCACCAGTAGCGAGTACCTGCGCGAGCTGATTCGTAAAGACAAAGAGCGCGTGCAACTGCGCAGTCTGCTCATGGCAGGGGCGGCTTCTGCGCCCACAGGCGTGGCTGACGCGGCTTACTTCGACAGTCTGCGCGAGCGTGTGCGCCAGAAGAACCTTGCAGGCTGAAGCACTTGAAAGCCAAACTGGTCATTCCGCGTGAATTGGCCAACCGCGATGTTGACGAGGTCATTGCCTACTATGTGGGCGAGTCGGCTGAGCAAGCCGCCCAGGGTTTCATTGATGCGCTGGAAGCTGCCTACAAGCATATTGGACGCCATCCGGCCACGGGATCACCGCGATATGCGCACGTGTTGAGCCTGCCCGGCCTGCGCTTTTGGTCGCTGACGCGGTATCCGCACCTGGTGTTTTACATTGAACGCCCAGACCATATTGATGTCTGGCGGGTGTTGCACAGCAAGCGTGACATTCCGGAATGGCTGGCTGGGGCAGACGACGTTTGACCCTTCAAAGCGAAAGATCGCTCAGCGCGGCGTGATCCGCTTGGGTTCCACGTCCGTCACCACGGTCACATCGGTGGCAGCCACGTCCATCACGTTGTCTGGCTTGGCATTCGCACCGCCTGGCTGCCCAAACCCATCCTGGTTAAACCGCTGCCAAACCGCCTGCCGGTTGACTTGAAACGTCCACGGGCTCACCGGTTGGCCGGTCAGTTTTGACCACAATGCTCGCAGCAGCCATAGGATCAGCACCACCAACCCCGCCGCCATCAGGCTGGCAAAGAACACCAAGCCTGCCAGCAACAAGCCCATGCGCAGCACAAAACCCAATAATTTCAACAACATATCACTCCAAACATCTCCGGTAATGAGCCGGGTAAGTGGGGGAGGCAATCCCCATTGCAAGCCACTTTACCCTCCCGATACAACACGGCAGCCATCGCCTTCACCCCTGCCCCGCCACCGCCAGCGTCTGCCCACGCACCCGACGCAGCACCGCATAAGGCGGCAGGCCCTGCAGCATGCGTCGGCCATAAGAGGTGGTCAGCAGGCGCTTGTCGTAACACACCACCCGCGCCTGATCGTCTTCGGTGCGGATGGCGCGGCCGGTCCATTGCAGCAGGCGGATGCCGGTGGCGGGCACCACCAGCTCTGAAAACGGGTCACGCCCTTCGCGCTTGAGCCACTCGGAGCGCGCCTCTTCCACCGGGTCGGAAGGTGACGCAAACGGCAGCTTGGTGATGAACACCGTCTCGCACAGCTGGCCGGGCAAGTCCAGCCCCTCGCCAAACGACTGCATGCCAAAAATCACTGACGGCTGGCCCGCCCCCACCCGCGCCATGTGGCTGCCCAGCAGCCGGGCGCGTGATAACTGGCCCTGCACCAGCACCACGCCCAACAGGGCGGCGTCCAACGCATCCACTGCGGCCTTCATCTGCACACGCGAAGTAAACAGCACCAGCGCGCCGTGCGGAACCTGTCGCAAATCGCCCAGCAAGGCGGCCACCATCTCGCGCGTGAAGCTCTCGACGTGACGCGGGTCGGCAGCGGTTTCCACGACAACAAGCTCGCCCTGCGTGCGATAGTCAAACGGGCTGTCCACCGCCAACGTGGACACGTGCGCCAGATCCTCCAGCCCGGTTTCAGTCAAAAAGTAGTCAAAGCTGCCGCAGCTGGTCAGCGATGCCGATGTGACTACCGCGCCGCGCACCTGGCTCCACAAATGCCGGCGCAGCAAGTCGCCCGGCACGATCGGGCAGGCATGCGCACTGAGCGACACCAGCCCGCTGCTGGTGTCGGACCTGAGCCACTTGGCCATCGGCTGCGCCTCGTGCGCCAGCAACATGGCGCTGGTGCCGACCACGCTGTTGAGCTTGGGTGCCATCTGACCCAGCCGGGCGTATTGCACCGAGTTTTGCGCGGCTTGCGCCGGATCTTCCTTGGCGCGCGCTTTGAGTTCAGCACCCAGCGCTTCCAGCACTTCTGACAAACCGCTGGCGTGGCCGTGTATCAGTCTCATCGGCTCAGTAAAGGCTTCGGGCAACACGCCGTCGGGGAAGCGGTGCACGATGTCGTAGCTAGCCGTGACACCGCGCAGCAGGTCCATGCTGATGCGGCCAGCGTCCAGCAGCGCGGTCTTGAGCTGCTGGGCGACCGTGGTCACGTCCTGCTCCACCGCCACACCCATTTTTTCAGCCACCTCGTGCAGGATTTTGGGCAGCTTGTCGAGCCAGCGCAGGCCGGTCAGGTCCATGGCACCGGAGAACTGGTCCAGCGCCACGGCGGGCAGGTGGTGGCCTTCGTCAAACACCACCAGGCAGTTGTCCAGGTCCGGCAGCGCCTTCATGCCCAACGACGCCAGCACCAGGTCGTGGTTGGCCACAATCACCTGCGCCTGCGCCAGCAGCGTGCGGGCGTTGTAGTAACTGCAATTGCGAAACAACGGGCAGTGGCGCGCGGTGCAGGTGTGGCGCTCGGCGGCCACGGTGGACCAGTCGCGCGGATCAGGCTGCTCGGCCAGGCTATCTCGGTCGCCATCCCAGCGCCCGGCAGCCAGCGCGTTGGCCAGCGTGTCGTACAAGGCCATGCGGCGCTCTTCGGGGTCTTGCCAGTCCTGGCCATTGAGCTGTTTGGCAAAGGCGTTGGGCGGCGGCGGCGCGTCCTCATCGGTGCCAAACAGTTCACTGCTGTCTTCACCGCTGCTACCTGCCAGACGTTCCAGCTTGAGTTTGCACACATAACGGCCCCGGCCCTTGGCCAGCGCATAAACAAACGGCGTGTCCAGCGCTGCTGCCAGCGCGGGCAGGTCTTTGGTCATGAGCTGCTCTTGCAGTGCCACCGTGGCCGTCGACACCACCACGCGGGTCTTGCGCGCCAGCGCCATCGCCACCGTGGTGGACAGATAAGCCGCCGACTTGCCCACGCCGGTGCCGGCCTGAATCACGGCCACGGCTTTATCGGGGTCGGCGTGGTCACCCAGGGTGATGCCATGCAGCGCCGTGGCAATGCGCTCGGCCATCTCGCGCTGGCCGGTGCGGGAGCGGAAAGCCGGTGTCGCGGCCACCATCTGGTCAAACGCTGCCAGCGACAGCTCAGCCAAATTTGGATCAGTCAAAGCAGATTTTTGTCCGTGAGGTGAAAAAGGTCAGCCGTTGCGCAGAGCGCGGTGGCCAGAAAAGGAGCGGCGTTGACGCGCCACCCCCACATTGCATCACAAGTCCACCACCCACCCGCCGGTCGGGGTGCCGCGCTCATGTGGCTAACCTGACCGCGCAAGTGGGCGATGCTTCCTTCGATCCTCTCGCTTGTGGAGTCGCTACTTCTTTAATAGCTATCGACGCTTATTGAATGAGGACTAGAGGCCGAAATGTCTTATGAATTAGTGAAATTAGCCGTATAAAACCAGAATTAAACTAACATACGGCTCATGGACTACATTGCACTGTCAGACAACGCTGCCCGGCAAGTCATCGACTCCACCACGATCTTTGACGAATTTGTCCGGGTCAAAACTCGGGCAGCGTCCTACCAAGGCGGCATGTACTGGAAGCGCCAGGGTGAGTACGAATATCTGGTCAAAACCATGCCAGACAACCGGCAATACCGTGTCGGGCCACGCTCACCAGACACTGAAAAGATTCACCAGGAGTTCACGGCGCGTAAACGCGAGGTTGAATCCCGGCTGAAGTCACTGCGTGCAGCGCTCACTGACGCCGAGCGTTTGAACAAAGCTTTGAAGGCTGGTCGCGTGCCGTCCATCGTGGTGACGGTGTTGCAGGCCCTTGAAGATGCGGGGCTGGGCCAACACTTTACAGTCGTTGGCACGCATGCGTTGTATGCCTATGAAACAGCGGCTGGCGTGCGCATCGTGCAAGGAGCGCTCGCCACCCAGTATGTTGACTTGCTGTGGGACGCGCGCCAGCGGGTGCGCTTCATCACTGACCTGCATAAGCTGGATTCGTCGATCTTGCGCGTGTTACAGCGCGCAGACGCAAGCTTTCTGCGCAAGGAGGGGCAAGCCGAGACGGCGATTAACGCCAAAGGTTTCGAAGTGGACTTTCTGCGACGCCAGCCCGAAGGCGACGACCCGCATCCCTTCAGATTCTCCGACGATGAGGACGACTTGTGGCCAGTGCAAGCCGTCCGGGCATCGGTGTTGACCAATGCACCGCGTTTTGTGCATGTCGTCATTTCCGCCACGGGGCGTATGACCTTGATGCGCACAATCGCACCTGAGTCTTTCGTTGAATTCAAGCGGTGGATGGCGGCCAAGGTGCCACAGCGCCACGAGGCCAAGCGCAGACGCGACCTGCGTCAGGCAAACATCGTGCAGGCCTTGCTTGACGAAGGTCTGCTGCTCGCGCGCTGATGGCTGCGGCAGCGGGATCGCCGCTGAAAAGCATCACAAGTCCACCACCCACCCGCCAGTCGCCGTTCCGTAGTTGACCTGGTAGTTCCACTTGGCGGCTTGCTGCAGCGACACGTTTCGCCACGGGGCGTTGTAGTCTGACGGGCAGTTGAAGTGCAATGTCTTGCTGGCCGCTTTGCACCCCACCAGCACGCGCGCGATGGCTTCTTTGTCGGGGTGGTGAAAGGTGCCCCCGTTGGTGGACACCAGATAGTGCGCCGCCGGAAAAGCGGCCACCAACTCTTTGGACACGTTGTTCTGGCTGGCGTGGTGCGGCAGCTTGAAGGCATCCAGCGGCTTCGCCCTAGTGGCAGGCGGCAGCCGCTGCTGGCTGGTAATCAGCACGCTGGGGTGCGCGTCGGCACCAAACACCACGCGCTTGCCATCATATTCGGCCAGGAAGGCGATGCTGCTGCCGTTGGGCTCGGCCTGGTCCTCATTGAACGGGGCATCGGCCCAGTCTTGCACATCGCCGCCCAAAAAGCCGTCAGGCAGCACGTCTTGCAGCTTGTAGGCGTGCCCGGGCACCAGGCCTGCCTTGCGGATTTCTTGCTCCCACTGGGGTTTGAGCTTTTGCAGCTTGTCAAACGTGGGCGACAGCAGCGTGATCTTCACCCCCGAGAAGCTGAAACTCGGCAGCTTTCCCGCATCCGGCACCATCACGGCCAGGCCTTTAAAGCGCTTGTTCCACGCCCAAGGGCCGTTTTGCACCAGCGGGGTGAGCATTTCACCCTGCTTGGCACCTGACAGCGCAGGCGCGGTGTTGGACAGGTGAAAGTAGCCGTTGAACCAGATCTCGTTGATGGTCACGCCCTGGGTCTTGGCCTGCTTGAGGAACTCGATCGCACCGCCAATGTGGTCGGCATCCACGTGCGTCACCACAAACAGCTCAAAGTTGCACGACCCCTCTGCGGCCACCACCGACTTGATTTTGGGCAGCAGCGAGCGCGCATAGGTGCCCGCCGTGCACGCATCGATCAGGATGCGTTTGGGCGGCTGGGCGCTGCCGTACTCAACCCAAAGGCAATCGCCGTTGTCGGCGGCCAGCATGTGAATACGAAACATGGATTACTCCTTTCAGTTCAGGCTTGAATGCGCCACGAGCTGTGGCCGTAGGCGGCCAGGCTCAACAAAAACGGGTCACCATCGGCCAGCATCTCGCGCTTGACCTCCAGCAAAATCTCGTCAAACGCCCGGCCGGTGCCTTTGGTCTTGATCTTCGCCAGCAAGCTGCGCGCAAACCGCGTAGCGAGCGTGCCATGCACCGTGGCCAGCGTCCCCAGCACGATGGCCGCGCCCGCCTCTTTGAACTCGCGCACAAAGTTCAAAAAAGGCACATCTGCCAGTGCCGTGCTGCAGCCCAGCAGCAACACCACCGGGCCGGGCCCGGCCAGGTTGGGCGGCTGCACAAAATCCGGACTCAGCTGCACCGAGGTGTGCCACTTCTTCTGGATCTCCAGTGCAGGGTGTTGAGAAAGTAGGGCGAGTTGTCGGTGTGCGGCAGCAGCACCAGCAGCGTGGCGGCGGGTTTCGCCAGAATGTCTTTTTGCCAGGCCACCCACGACCTGGCCAGCCGCACCTTCGGGGCCAATGCGGTCAGGGCGGGCGGCAAGCCATCCGGCTCGGTCATGTCAGCCTCTGCCACGCGGGCGCTGGCGGCCAGCACGGCGGCCTTGAAGGGCGACAGGCTGTCGGCACCCGGCTGCGGAATCTGGAACACATGCTGGTCAGATTGGCCAAACGGCTGGCGCTCAATGCATTTGCTGAAACCCCAAAAAGCTGCGGGGCACACGTATTTGGCATTGCTGGCGTATTTGCAGGTAGCCGATGTGCAAGCGTTGGCATCTGACAAGGCCGCTTTGGCGTTGGGGCAGAGCTTGGCGTTGATGTTGGGCGGCTGGCCCATATAGACAAACTCCACCGGCAGATAGGCCTTGGCGCGCGCCTCCACCACCTGGATGCGCGTGGCACCGGCAAAGTCAGCCAGATTGATCTGCCGGCCCAGCTCACGCTTCAACGCAAAACCCTGCGTGGCCAGTTGCACCAGCAGCGCGACCAGTTTGAGGTCATCCAGCGCCAGCGTCTGGCCAGCCGTGCTGACATTGGTGTCTGACAACAGAGTTTCAATGGTTATGACCAGCACGTCGAGCCCGGCTGGCTCGCTGAAAGTGGCCGCGCCATTGGCAATGGTGGTGATGCCGGGCACACCCGCCGGGCTGTCATTGACCACCATGGCCAGGTCCGCCGGGGCCTCACACACGCTGCTGGCAAACACCGGGCTGTCGGTGTTCTCCAGGCGCGGGGCCAGATCGGCACCGGCCTCTGGCGTAGAGATCATCAGGGTTTGCAGGATGCGGTTCTGGTGCATCACCAGCACCCGCGCCCGAAACATCTCTACGCTGGCCTGGGTGGCAAAGCTGAACTCGGCCACGCTGCTGCGTCCCGTTTTGGGCAAATGGATGGTCTGCACCTGGCCGGGCAAAACACGGTCCGGGCGGCGCTGGTGTCCAGCGGGCAAAAGACCACCTGCAAGTCATGCCCTACCTCGGACGGCGGCAGTAGCGACTCGTCAAACGCCGTGTCGGCACGCAGCGTGTCGTCATCCACCTCGCTGCCAATATGGGTGCGCGCCAGATAATTTTGCCGGGGTGCCAGACGCTTGACCGGTCTAGACCGGGCACCTGGCTTGATGACAGCACATTGAACAAATCGCTCCTCAGCCGTTACCGGTACTTGGCTAGCCGCTTTCAAAAGCAGAGCAGTCGGCAGTGCCCTTTTGAAGGATGACCGGGCCAGTGACCGGACCACAGGCAGCCTGAAAGGCGTGTGCGATAACAGCGCCCTGCCCGATGCGGTGATGGCGTAGTTGCCACGGGATGGTGATGTGATCAGCCCGCTGGCCTTCAGCCGATAAAGCGCCCGGCTGACGCTGGCATCAAAGGCATTGCGCCCACGCGGCCCGCGCCGCACCAGGTCATCGTCATCTGAGCATGACCAATTACCGTGATGGCATTTACCTCAAACTTGATCAAGTTATGTGATGGGCGGCAACCCGCACCCATCACGAAGGGTGATCAGATTTGATGATATGCAGCACAGATCCGCGAGGTTGGTAATCAATGCG
>CAIVHU010000109.1 GCA_903905735.1 uncultured beta proteobacterium | reverse complement strand
CCACGGCAAAGTTTTCCGTTAAATATCGGTCTGCTCGGCCATTTCAAGTGCGTCTTCGACCTCAATTCCCAGATACCTCACGGTGCTCTCAATTTTGGTGTGCCCAAGTAACAACTGAACTGCCCTAAGATTTTTGGTGCGGCGATAAATCAAGGTTGCCTTGGTTCTTCGCATGGAATGTGTTCCATATTGAGCCGGGTCCAGGCCAATTTCCGTGATCCAACCGTCCAAAATCCTGGCGTACTGTCGCGTGCCAAGGTGTGGTGATTCATGAACACGGCTCGGAAACAGGTAGTCGTCTGGCTGCAGCGACGACTCTTTGATCCAAGCTTCAACAGCTTCACGGGTCGGCGGTGTAATTTCAAACTGGACCGGCAATGACGTTTTTTGTTGCAAGACGATCGCGCGGGTCGAGACGCGATCACCATGACAGATGTCATTGACGCGCAGTTTCACCAAATCGCAGGCCCTCAGTTTGCTATCAAGCCCCAGATCAAACAATGCCAGCTCTCGCGTCCTGTGGTTTAGCTGTAGCCGAATCCTGATGGCCCAGATGTCTTTAAGTTTGAGAGGTGACTTTTGTCCAACAATTTTTCCCTTGTTCCATGGAATTTTGGCAGTCGAAGCGATTGCAGTGTTCACAATGCTCTCCTAAAAGTTGGGGGAGAACAACTGAGGACCGGTTGTGCGAATAGTCAACTCGATCCGGCCGTGGACATGCCGGACAGCTGACATTGGCCATCGGCGAGTCGGTCCCCATAACGGTCAGCCACCGCTTGCGGAAGCAGCCATTCAAACTCATGCATGGGAATCAGGAAGCTGACACTCATAGTCACAAGGCCATTTCCACTCACTGTGCGGCTCTTGAGCAGCGTAACCGGTCGCTCATCTTGAGCCAGAAATTTCCGTCGAGTTCTCCAGAACGGTCATTGCCGATGCCGGTCTAGTTTTGGTATTTTTTGACTCCCAAAACTCGGGAGCGGTCATTCAACCAAGCGCGCCGGTTTTTCTTGGCTGAAGGGGCACCTGTGCGGGGCAAGGTGGTCAGGTCGCCGTTAATTAAGGAGTGCCTCTCCAACATAGAGTGCAAGGTCATCGATTTCGTTGAAAAGCACAATATTGTTGTGTTGGAGGCTGTTGCCGCATGCATCGATACCGAACGCAAAGAGAAGCGCACGGTTCACGCCGTTGGCGATGGCACGTTCATTGTTGATGGGCGCAAGATTGACCGCAGAACGATGATGGCCTCCAAGCTCCCGGACGGTGTTTTGCTTCAATCGGCCAGTCACCGTTGGAGAAGAATTTAATGACAGCGATAAATGTGAAATCGGCAAGTGCTGAAACGCCGGTCTGGTTTATTACGGGATGCTCGACTGGCTTTGGCCGCCAACTCGCTATGCATTTGCTCCAGCGCGGCTACCGGAAGGTCGTCACAGCGCGCAATCCCGCGGACGTGAGTGACCTGGCGAGAATCCTCAATTCCCTGGTGCTCAAGCTCAACGTCACCAATCAAGAACAGGTCACCGCCGCCATTAAGGCCGCCGAACTTGAATCCTGTGGCATCGACGTACTCGCCAACAACGCCGGTATCGGCTATTTCGGGGCTCACAAGAACTCCTTAAACCAAAGGGGGCGTGATTGGCGCCGGTCGCGGGAAAGGCTTCGACGATCCCGGCACGCTGGGGATCGTCGACCACAGCGGGCGTTCAGCAGTCTGCGAATCGACGATCACCAAGTAACGCCCCGGCCAGGGGATGGTCTGGCGATTCGGTTTTAATACCCAGAGCGTGTCGCCAATGACTGTAGCCGCTTCGTAATCGGCGTCGAGAATACCGTGAACGTCCAGAAAGACATTCAACTTGTCCGGGATGCGGATGCAACCTTCGGAAGCGACTCCGCCGAGCCGGGGCTCCAGGACTCGCGGATCAGTGGCATGCATCTGCAGCCGCATTTTGCTTGTTCCGCCTTTGCCCCAACCACGTTCGGCGAGTTGCCAGCCAAAATCGAAGACCCGGCGACCACGCAGGCCATAACCACGGATGTGGTTCTTGTTGAACGTGCCCAAAGCCCGAAAATCAGGGTTTCCTAGCGTGTGGGCAAATACACCCAGCGGTGTGAGGAAGTGATCAATCGTGCCCGTCTTGCCGGTTGAAACGGCCGTGGCTCCAAGCCAGTACCAGCCGCCATTTGACGTTCGAACAATAACCATTGCCGCCTGAATCTGGGGACTGCGATCAACGAGCACGAAAGCCTGAGCAGCAAGATCCGTCAACTTGGCATCGGTCAATGCCTGTTGCAGCAGAGCAATGTAGCGCTGCTGGTCAGTCAGTGGCACTTCAAGACGGTGCTCAACCTCGCGGCTGAACTGTTGGCTCCAACCCACCATCACTTCATCAGCCGCATCCGCCACGGTTGCGGCATCTACCGAGCAGCCAGTCATCAAGCACCCAGCCAACAGGCACAACTGCCTTCTGCTCAGGGTGAGATGCAAACTCATGCTGCCTGTGGCGACTTTATTGCACCAAACATCTGAATTGTGAAGGATCGATTCAAGTCCCTGACTTGTGATGCGATCATGCTGAGTCAGCCATCAAGACTGTCCATGTCGCTCAAATTTCGTCCTGTCGACGATGCATCAGCGAAGCTGATGTATTCCCTGCCGTGTTTGTGCTCGACGATCAAAAAAGCGCGTTCTGGCTGATGGTCCTTCGACAACGGAAACACTGCGGCGACTGTGGCACTATCGTGAAGGGCATCGATGACCTCAGCTGCTGGCGCTACGACCGGAGATCCCACGTCACGATCCGAACCAGCGTTCACCTCGACCCACAACACGTCGCTGATGTGACCATCCCTGCCGATGCGAACCTTCGAAACCTCGAAAACCCGCCCCTTCTCGCTCGCCATTGGACGAGCACGCTCACCTTGGTAGGTCATTGCATTGGCTCCTTTTTAAATCAAAATCGATCCCAAAAAATAGCAGCGATAGCGCGATCTCACAAACATGGCGAATGCATCACAGTCTCTTCATCTATCCCTGCGCCAGATTGACCAAGGCTGGACTTGCTATAGCGTGATAGCACCTGCTTTACGGTTCTCGTCAACGCACCGAACATCAACAACCTGATGTGACCGCGCTCGCGAATGGACGGGAGATATCTGACTGATTTCAGAGTCGTGTGCTGCAAGTTCATTGCTAAGTGTTGCCTCTCAGGCACCTTGACTTCTGTTCGTTGTTACACATAGCGACCAATTTTTTTCGGTGGCCTGCGTCCCACGTTACGGCTGTACTGCAGGGATTGCACCTATCAGGCACAAGCGCGCTGTATCTGGCATTGCAGAGACAGGCGTGTCCCTCCGGCAAGACTGCTTGAAGCAAGATATTTTTGCTGAAGGCGTCAGTGTTTGAAGGTTGTTGGCTGGCAGATGCATTTTTAGCTTACGTTCCGTCGCCGTTTCCGATATCGTTCAACGCATGCCACTGCAACAACCACTGAGCTACCGCCACCGGGTGATCACCAACGAAGACCTCGTAT
>CAIVHU010000108.1 GCA_903905735.1 uncultured beta proteobacterium | reverse complement strand
CTGCAACTTCCGCTGGGCACCGTCAAAACCTGGATACGCCGAGGGCTGGACCAACTGCGCGTGTGCATGGCGCGGTTTGCCTGATTGAATGCCATGAAATTGCATCTTCACCCTGAACTTTTGGACCGCCTGGCAGCAGGTTACGCGCTGGGCACGCTGCGCGGGCCCGCACGCCGGCGCATGGAGGCTATTGCCAGAGAGCAGGTCGTTGTGCGCGCCGCGATTCTCATCTGGCAGAGCCGCCTCTCCAGCATCAACGAATTGCAGCCCAGCGCGCAACCCGCACCTGAAGTGTGGACCCGCATTGACAATCTGGTCCAGGCTGATCGCGAGCAGATGGCCATGCGCACGGCCCGTGCCGCCCCACCTGCGCCTGAGTCTGGTGGCTCGGTCGGCTGGCTGCGCAGTCTGACTTTTTGGCGCACTGCCAGCGCAGCCGGTGCCTTGGCCACGGTGGTGGCGATCACGGTCAGTGTGGGCTCACGCGGACAAATGGGCCGTGAAATCGCCCGCCTGCAAACGCAATTGCAGGCCACGCCGCAAATCGCTTACGTCGCTGTGCTGGCTGACGACAAAGCCAACGCCTCCATGCTGGTCACCTTTGACCCGAAGAACAAGAAGCTCACCCTGCAGCGTGTTGGCGACTACCGCGAGGCGGCCAACCGTTCGTTGCAACTCTGGGCCTTACCACCAACGGGTGGACCAAAATCGCTTGGTGTGCTGGGGCAAGACAAGGTCCTGCGCCTGACCGCAGCTGAGGGGGATGTGCGTGAAGTGCCCGCATTGGCCATCAGCCTGGAGCCCAAAGGCGGCGTGCCCAGCGAAACAGGTCCTACCGGCCCCATTCTCTTCAAGGGCGCTCTGATACAAAAGATGCTCTAACCAGTGCGTAGCACCGACCACACGCGAGATGCCATTGCGGGCAGTCTGAAGGAGCAGAAGTCATCGACCTCAATAGAAAGCTGAGATCGATGACTTCGCCGGTTCTGTAACCACAGATCTAATTCTGTGACGTTGCCGACACATACTGCTCACGTACCGACAGACCAGCGTAAGACAGGTTGGCAGCGGTGACAGTGGCCAGGTAGTTCGAGAATCGGTACTGCACCCTGGCAGTTGACAGATCAGAACGTAGCAACGAAGCCGCTGATGGATCGCCAAATTGAGTTGATGGACTTCCCAACTCGGTTCTGAGCCGGCTGGTCGAGTGACGCCACACCATGTCCATGTCACTGGCGCTTAAACCCCGTCGATACACATTGAGACCAGTGAGTTTGGATGAGGGCGAAAAACTCAACCACATCTCGCTGATGTCCGGACCAGCGACGCCCATGGCATCTGAGGGAACACCGCGACAGCGCAGATAGTGCAAGCCACGAACCAGCGACTCGCAATGGAGCTTCTTCGATGTCGCCCAGGCCAAGGCCTCCAACTCGGTGGTCTTGTCCAATGCCAGTCCAAGCGCCGAGCGCAGTGGTGCAGGCGTTGTGCCTCGCATGGCAGCCAGACCCTTCTCGTGGCCAGCCACGACCTGCGCGGCGCTGACGTTGGTGATCGGGCATGGAACCCCCAAGGCAGACAAGACCCGCAGACCGCTGGCGGTGTGCAGCCAGCCGATCAGAGCCGTTGCCCCTGCCAGGGCCGTTCCCGCAAGCAGCAACGGCCTCACCCAGGATGAGCGGATGGGCCTCATGGCGTGCAACTGCTGGCGGTGGTCGGCGCCAGATAAACCGGACTCGTAGAGACAATCGATGTCTTCATGCCCGTGAGCGTCGGTCCCACCTGACCCAGCACCCCGTTGATCTGAGTTGGCGTGAAGCCGGCGGTGGTCAAGTCCTGGTTCAAAACAGAGACCAAGTCGGTCATGAATTGATCGAAGACACAGCCTGGTATGCCAACGTCCTGGTGCGCTGTCACCATGTCCTGGCACATCTCAGGCTGCGCGTCGGTATCGGTGGTCGTCACCGGCCCCGGGTAACTGAATGGCCCACCCAGAAGTGCCTTGAACTGAAGATTCAGGCAGGCAACCAGTCTGGAGGGCGTATCGTGCAAAGCGCTGCTGTGGGTCGCATTTCCGGTTACCGCCGCGAAATATGGGGCTTCGATCGGATCCGCAAGCAGCCCGTTCACCGCATGACCAACAACCGATTCCACTGCCGCAGGCGCTTTGGCGTCGCCTCCAAGGGCTGCCCAAATGTTCGCATTTTGCGGGAATTGCGGTACGACAGGAGCCGTCTGTGCCACAGGCTGAGACGAGTCGCCGCCACCGCATGCGACCAGGCTGCTTGCGATCACAGCAATCAACGCCATGCTAAGTAATGCTCGGGTTTTCATGTTGGTTTCCTTTGGGTATTGTTGCGAAGAACAGGAAATTGCTTTCCCCACTGGAGCACCGCGTGTGTGCTCTACAGTGAATACGAGGACGACCAGCGATTGGATTCAAAAATCTTTGTGAGACCCTCATGGCCAAAGGGATGATCCTTGAATTTTCCCGGGTTGGATTCGCTCGAACCTGACTTACCTTGCGCCTTGAATTGGCGAAGCACAACTTCATTGCCGGATGCGGCAACTCAGTGCTTACACCCCCCGTGCACATTTCTTAACAGTTGAAGCGCGGGAACAATTCAAAAAAGATTTCCCAATCGGCTGTAAGAACACGACACCTCGGTGGACTAACGATCACAGTGCCATGCGTTGAGCATGCGCTGAAGACCAGTAACTCCACATTACATTCGAGAGGTCGTGCATGAACAACAACAGGCAAATCATTCATCCAGTCTGGTTGCGAGCCTGGCACTGGATCAACGCGATCGCGGTGCTGGTGTTGGTGACAAGTGGTTGGCGGATTTACAACGCCACCGCTTTCCTGGGCTTCGCCATTCCCACAGACCTGACCTTGGGGGGCTGGCTCGGTGGTGCCTTG
>CAIVHU010000107.1 GCA_903905735.1 uncultured beta proteobacterium | reverse complement strand
CGCATTGATTACCAACCTCGCGGATCTGTGCTGCATATCATCAAATCTGATCACCCTTCGTGATGGGTGCGGGTTGCCGCCCATCACATAACTTGATCAAGTTTGAGGTAAATGCCATCACGGTAATTGGTCATGCTCAGTCACCGTGGACGACAGCGATATCACCGTCATGTCATTCCCTGCTGAAGCTACGGCGCTTGACTATGTCCTGCCGATGCTCAACGCCGGCAAGATTGCCGAAGCTGTTCCTTATCTGGAAAGTTTGACCAAGTCAGCACCGGCGAACGCCGCTGTGCTGTACAACTTGGGTATCGCCTACAACGAGCTGGAGCAGTTTGACGAAGCGGTCATCCGGCTCAAACGCGCGGTTCAGCTTGACCCGCAGCATGCCCATGCCTGGGTGGGCATTGGTAACGCGTATTACCGGATGCGCAAACCTGACCAGGCGCTGGAAGCATTCGAAAAAGCGGTCGAACTGAACGCTAACGACGGCTACACCCACCGTAATCTTGGAGGAATTCTGGTTGGGCTCCGTCGCGTTGATGAAGCTCTTGTCCATCTGCGCCAGGCATTGAAGCTGATGCCCGATGACCCGCAGAGCATTTACGGCTTGGCACTTGCACTGGAAGACGTGGGTACCGATGATGCCGATGAGGAAGCGGATGCCTTGTTGCAGCGCTTCATTCTTGAGCACCCCACCTCACCGATGGTGGAAAAGGCGGAGAAATCACGCACTGCCTTTGCCCACAAGCGGCTGAAGTCACGCTCGGTGGGTGGTTTTCGCCCGGATGTCATGCTGTACATCGCTGAGGCATTGAAGGACTTCAAACGGGTTGGGCCAACCAAGCGCCGTGAAATCGCGCTGGAAATTGCTGTCCTCGGTCGCTCTGGTTTGGACATCAATGACCCAGACAGCAAGTACAAGCTGAAAACCTTGCCCGGTTCATATTCAGGTCTGAACCTCCTGGCCATCATGTACTCGGCTTTTCATCAAATAGACCCGAAGATGGAAACCGGTGTCGATTTCAGCGCTGAATATAAAGCTGCCTTGGACATGGTGAAGAAGTAGGTTACCTGCCTCGCTGCATCGTAATCAAGAACTCCGACGCACCCATGACAAACACTGGCACGGCCATTTCGACTACAGCCAACACTGCCGCCATCGTCTGCCAATCGGTTTCTCGCTCCCAAATCGAAAGTTTGATTGCGCACGCAACCCAAGCACTTGTATTTGATGCGTGCGACTTTGAAGGTGTCGACCTCTCGCGGCTGAACCTGTGCGGATTTGAATTCCGGGACTGCGCCTTCATGGAAGCCACCCTTTATGCTGCGTCCCTGGCGCAAACCACTTGGCTTAGATGCCGTGGCCGCCAAGCCGACTTTGAAGCGGCCGAACTGGTCGATGCGCAGTTTCTCAATTGCGACCTCAACAATACCAAGTGGCACCGCGCGCGTTTGTCATCTGCGGTGTTCAAAGAGTGCAAGCTCACGGGTGCCAATTTTGAGGAAGTAGCGCATCTGGGATTGAGCTTCGACGACACCTTGTTGATTGGTGCCGACCTGCGCAAGATGTCGATTCGCAAAACAAAGTTACAGCAGCTTGACTTTTCAGAGGCCGATTTGTCAGGATGCGACTTTCGGGAGGCGGTTTTTGTGGGTGGAAGTCTGCGCAATGCTCACCTTAAGTTGACGCGCTTTGATGGTGCTGACATGCGTGAGGTGGACATCGGCGGCTTGAAACTGGTGGATGCCAAGTTGTTTCGTGGCGCCACCATTTCTCTCAATCAGGCCGCAGAGTTGCTGGGGGAACTCGGCATCACAGTGGCTTGAAACACCGCAATGTCCATCGCCGCGACCAATGGCGGAAAGGCTGTTTTTGTTTGACTCGGCAATTTGACCATGCAAGCCTCAAATAGAGGACTGGCCAGCCAACGTTTCAGCCAAGACTGAAGCGCTGGCAGAGGTTGCTCCAAAAACCAGGTTGGCTCCACTGCAGCAAACTGGCGCACAAAAGGAAACAGCGCGATGTCGGTGGCGCAAGGTGCACACCTGCCCAGATAGGGTTTGTCCCGAAATCGCTTTTCCAACGGCAACAACAGAACGGCCAAGGCTTGCTCGCGATGAGCGTTTCGGTCTGGCTCACCGTAACGCTCGGGGTATTTATAGCGGTCGAGATGGAGCTTGAACGGCCCATCGTTGCGAGCTAGCAGGTCGAGATTTTCAGCGGATTGAGACGAGCTCCACCAGCCATACAGGTCTTGAGATGCCAGCGCCCATTGAACAATCTCCCAGCTTTCCTCCAGCACCTGACCCTCGGGCAGTTGCAGCACAGGTACTGTTGCCTTGGCCGATAAGGCCAACAGCGCCGCAGGTTTATCGCGCAACACGATTTCAAAGCCATCGAATGCGATGCCCGCCAGCAAAAGGGCCATGCGGGCGCGCATGGCGTATGGGCAGCGGCGATAGGTAAAAAGTAGTGGTGCAGTCACCCGACCAGGTGCCTCTCTGGCCCCGCTGGGGCCAGTCATTGACGGTCAGCCAGTGAGTCTTCAAACACCGGTTCACAGCGAACAACAGACTTCACCGAGTTGGCGATGAAGCACTCATCATGCGCCTCGTGATGCATTTGGTCGATTTGCACCCTTGACGGTTGGAGCTCACCGGAAAAGGTCACTTCCGGGCGCAAGGTCACCACCGTCATGGCCAGCTTCCCGGCTTCATTCTTCTCCATCGTACCCAGCGCCGAATCTCGGTAACGGTCCACACAAAACCGCCTTTTTGCTGCAATGGACAGAAACCAAAGCATATGGCAGCTCGAGAGTGACGCTACAAACATTTCTTCAGGGTCCACTGCTGCCGCATCAGACATGGGCAACGGCACAACATGTGGGGAGGACGAGCCTGCAATTTCGACCCCGCCATCGAAACGCACCACGTGCGCCCTGCTGTAGCCGTTCCTCAAAAAATCCTGCTCACCCCTGAGCCAAAGTATCTCGGCAACATACTGGGCCATTGGTTCCTCCTTCGCAGATATCTCAACATGGATGACTTGCACTTGGCTTCTCGACCATAGCTGCTCTTGATAGCGAGTCACGGGCCTGGCCTGGGGTGCCATCGGCGTGGAGCTGCCAAACCCGCCGAAAGTCGCGGGTGGAGCCAAAGCCACATTGTTCAGAGACCCTTTCTACCGACAGGTTCGGCGCATTTTTGAGCAAATCCCTGGCCATGGCAATGCGAAGTTGCTGCAGGTATGCCACGAGGCCGATGCCGGCATGAAGAGGAAAAAGGCGACTCAAATGTCTGGCACTTACGAACAAGCGAGCCGCCAGCTCTTCCAAAGTCCATCCTTTGGCAGGTTCACTGGCCATGGCATCTTGTGCACGATGGACAGCGGGATGCATATGGTTGCGCCACGCCAGCCAAGGTGAGAGCTGGGGGTCATTGGGTCCACGCCTTTGGTAAATGACCAGACGGCGCGCCACCCTTGCTGCCAGTTGGGCCCCGGCGTATTGCTCAATGATGTGCAGCGCCAAATCAATGCCGGTGGAAATCCCGGCGCTCGTCAATATTCGCCCATCGTCCACAAAAACGCGGTCCACTTCCACATCAGCGGCAGGTTCGGCCATCGCCAGAGCCTTCAGCAAACTGTGGTGGGTCGTGCATCGGTGTCCGGCAAGGTAGCCTGCTTTGGCAAGCAGCAACGCGCCAGAACAAATGCTGGCCAACCGAGTATCTGGCAGAGGGACCTTCTTGAGCCAACTGACCACCGCATTTGCGCCAGCCGTCTGGTGGTCCTCCTCCTCATTGCCATTGCCCACAACGATGACCAAGCTGGTGGAAGGCAGCGTCTCAGGCAATGGCGCCAATCCAGATAGGCCGATGTCCAAGGTGGTTGAGACGGTTTCTTGCGGCGCACAGGTGTATAGGGTGAAATTTGCCCCCATGTCTCGGGCCATGCGCAGCGCTTCTGCCGGTCCTGCATAGTCCAGCAGAAGCACATTGGGTGTCACCACCAGCCAGATGGAGAGGTTCAAGCCAGTTTCCATTTCATACGACGCATCAAGGTAGCCCCAAACAGATTGACAACCAATCCCAGCAACAACAGCGCCCCTCCCAGAAAATGGACAGGTTTGAGAGTTTCACCAAAAGCCAGCCATCCGGTGGTCAATCCAACCAGCGGAACCAGCAAGGTGAATGGGGCGATGCGATTCACCGGGTAGCGTGACATCAGGAAATTCCACACCGAGTACCCGAACAATGTGGAAGCCCAGGCAATGTAGGCCAGCGCTGCAAAGGTTGAAAGTCCAATGTTCTGCCATGCCGACGCCATCGCGCCGGGACCTTCCAACAGCGCAGAAAGCGCAAACAGTGGAATCGGTGGCACCAGACTGGCACATACAACAAAGGCCAACTGGTTCATCGGCCCGTGTCGCCCCACCGCACGGCTGACGATATTGCCGCATGCCCACATCAGGGCCGCGGCGACCGTCAGCAGAAAACCCATCAATGGCATGCTGCTCCCATGGGCGCTGCCTATCAGTATGAGTCCAACAGCGGCCAAGGCCAAACCCATCAACTGGTTGGCTTGCCACTTCTCTTTGAACAACAAGACAGTCAGTGCCAAAGTAAAGAAGGACTGTGCCTGCAACACGAGGGAAGCCAGACCTGATGGCATCCCCGCATGGATGGCCGTGAACAATAAGGCGAACTGGCCAACCGACATGGTCATGCCAAAGGCCACGTAGAGTCTCAATGGCACCTTGGGAGCTTTGAGGAACAGCAACGCCGGAAATGCCGCCATCACAAAGCGCAGTCCAGCCAACAGCAAGGGGGGCACCCCGACCAGGCCGACTTTGATGACCGCAAAGTTCACGCCCCACACCAGGATGACCATCAAGGCCAGGGCCAGGTGCTTCGCAGGCATGGTCGTCGCGGTCTTCATGTGGCGACCTGTGCAGCCGACGCTGCTTGAGAGCATCCGTGCCGCTTGAACACACACTCAATGGAGGCTGGGTTGTTTGCCAACTTGCCTGTGGGTCGGACAGGTCGACGTACCAGCTCGCCACCGCAGTTGGGACAACGGCCCATCAACTGGGTGTCCGCGCAATCCGCACAAAACGTGCACTCGAAAGAACAGATGCGGGCATTCAGGGCTGTGGGGGGCAAGTCCACATGGCAGCATTCACAGTTCGGGAGCAATTGCAGCATGTCAGCGCCTTATGCATCGATACTGGCCAGACAGGTATCCACATCCACGATGCGTGCGAAGCGGTCTTGCAGGACCAGCTCCGTGCGCGTCTTAATGTCCTGCGCAGAGAAAACCACGCCACTGCCAGCATGGGTCATCGGGAAGGTCAGGGTTGCCTCGGTCACAAAGTCGATGCTATAGCCAATGTCAGACCCCACACGTGTGGTGGTTTCGCAGCACTGCTCCGTGCGGATGCCGGTGATGATGAGCTTTTGAACACCGCGACGGCGCAGCCAAAGGTCCAGGCCGGTGTCGGTGAAGGCGTTGTGGGTATGTTTGTCAAAGCGTACGTCTGGGTCACCGGCAAGCCAGGACAACGGTTTGACAAAACCGGACTCCGGTGCAAAAGCACCTGAAGCTCCGCAATGAAAAATGTGGACCACCGGAACCTGTCGCGCCCGACATCCCTGCTCCAGCTTCGACAGGGCACTTTGAAAAGCTGGCACGTCCTCAAGGCTCCAGAAGGGCATCTGGGTGAACGACTGCTGGACGTCAATGATGATGAGCCCTACTTTGGGATGTTGGATAGAGGACATTTATGTAATAGTCGTTGATGGCGATGACCAATGCTAATCAGAGCAAAAGCGCCCCGCAATAGCAATTCTGGACACATATAGGACAAATATAGCCATATCGACCATAGGCGTTACACCGCATGTTGTTAACGACAAGTGCCCTCTGTCGCGTATTGCTCTGGTGCCGTTGCTGACGACTGTTTGTTTCCTCTGAGAAGGGCTGGACCAATCGCCAGCATGTCTACAACGTTCAAATCCAATTTTCGGTTTCAGATGGCTATAGATTTGCTTACACATGAAACCGATGCTGACCCCTTGTTCAGGCGCCCTACCCTAAAATCGTGTTCAAAGTGAGGAAAGTGAATGTCTTTCAGGTTTATGGCGGCGGTACGACATTTGGCGCAAGCCAAGCAGCAGTTGGGCGAGAGTCAGATAACCCCGGCGCAACACGATGCCTTGCGGGAAGCTGCCTTGATGAGGGCCCTGAAAGAACTGGCATCTGAATGTGGCATTGAACTGGTCATGCCGTTGCAAATTGACAGCATCGGTGAAGTCAACATTGTTGCCAAGTCTGAAACTGGGCAATCCACCCGTGGGCCAGGATGCTTTGGTCAGTCCTTTGTGGACCACCTCAATGGATTTTCGCCACGAACGAATTTGAAACCGGGGACAAAGTTGCTGCCCGAGCATGGAAGATGCCACATGAGCCATCTCGACGTGGAAAAGATGGTCATGGCGCATTGCGAAAGGCTAACTGCCGCGCATTGATAGCGTTGAGCGCGCGGCGGTTTTACTCACTCAGCCGCAGCCAACTCTTGAAGACGACCAGAGAAAGCTCGAATTCGAGCCGCATTGGTGCCAATGTCACTAACGCCGATGCGAGAGACGGAGCGAACGTCCACCTTGCTGTTTGTGCCATCTGCCGACACGCGAATGACGATGTCATCCTTGAATCCAAAGAGCAGCGTGGTGGCGGTCGCTTTAATGCGTAGCGTGTCGGGTTCTGTGGCCACAATCTCCCATTTCATGGACCGTGCGACTTGGTCGGCCAGCTTGAAAGCCAAAGCTGGCGGCTTTTTCAGCTCAATCGGCAATATGTCTGGGTAAGCAGCACGTTGCAGTGGCGCATCCTTTGGGTCATATTGCGCCGGGTTTTTGGCGTCTTTTCGCAGGGGCAGCACGGCTACGAATTCGGGAGGATTTTCAACATCCGTGCTGATGTCATGAATGCGCGGCAGGCTCTTGGCCTTGACACCATAAAAGGCCACTGGAGCCGCAGTCAGGCTACATAACAATGTCGCCAGAAGAAACCTGCCTGCCAACGCAAGGCCATGCTTGCGGTAGGCAAAGACGGCACCTTGAAGTGCCAGAACTGCTCCGCAACCAGCGGCTATTCCACTCCAACTGATGGCTTTGAATCCTCCGCCCAGACCCCACCAGCCCATGCGGAATCCAGGTCCGGCAATCAAAGCCGCGATTCCTGCGACTACGCCCAGAACAAGCAGGCCCCAATAAGCTATGAACCAACTTCGGTTCGCCAGGGTAGGTCCGCTTTTTGGCATGACAACTCTAAAAAACCAGTGGACCCAGAAGCGCAACCGCAATGGTGGCAATGCCAAGCAGAAGGTTGATGCCTATCAGTTGTCGTATTTGACCCAGTGCCTTGGCACCGGATGGCCAATTCTGCCCATTGACGGCACCCTTGAGGCGGGAGTAAGGCCCCATAAAGACATAGACAAAAATGGTGCTCATGATGAGACCGAGCATCAGCATGACATGCCAGTGCATGGGTGCCCGGCGCATGCCGGTTGCCACCAGCGTCGTCAACCCGCTCAGCAAAATCGCCGTGACACAGGCCCACACCCATGGGAAAAAGCTTGCAAAAACATCTGCCCACAATTTGAGGCGCGCTGGAGGTTCGAAATTCACCGCTGCAACAGGACGGAGGCACATCCAGGCGAAAAACATGCCGCCTACCCATATGACTACACCGGCTACATGAAGAAATTTGAACAGTGGATGCAAAACGGAATTCCTTTGATGTCGACGGCTGCAAAATGTAGCATCGACTGGGCCAGCGCCGTATTCAGCTCGCAGCGGCCATCACGCAAGCGAGGTCTCTTTGGGCAACAGGGTGTCCAACCACTGCAAGTTGGATGTCACCAGGGTCCATCAAGTTTTTGAATTGGCCTTCAACTCGGGCCTCAAATTCATGAACTATGCGCAAGCATTCGCTATCGCCAGATACATCATTTGACAACTCAAATGATAATGATTATTATTTTATATCAACTTATTGACCTACTCACCATGTTTCAAACCCTGCTCGTCACGTTCCGCGAAGGCCTGGAGGCATTTTTGATGGTGGCCGTTGCCACCCTTTACCTGCGCAAAACTGGATACCAGGCGTTGGTCACTGCGGTGCG
>CAIVHU010000106.1 GCA_903905735.1 uncultured beta proteobacterium | reverse complement strand
CGTTTGTTTGAACACGGCAACTTTCTCGATGTAATTACGGCTGAAATCCGTAAAGCCGTCGTAATCAATATTTTCAACTAAAGTGCCATCGTTGATTCCATATGTTTGGCAGATTTACGCACGCGGATCAGGAAATCTGCCCTTTAAAATAAGGGCTAAACCTCGATAGATTCAAATTTTCTGGCCAGTTATCATCGTCGCATGACCCCGCCCGAATACAGCCCTTCTGCCGAGCAAAACAAACAGCCCATTCTTGACAAGCTGCTGCAACTGCTGCCCGCGCACGGTGCCGCGCTGGAGATTGCTTCGGGCACGGGTCAGCACGCGGCATGGTTTGCCAGCCACCTACCCGGCTGGACCTGGCAACCCACCGAGGCGCAGCTCACCGCACTGTCCAGCATCCGCGCGCACGTGGCGCAAGCCGGTTTACACAACGTGCGCGAGCCGCTGCTGCTGGATGTGTGCGCCGATCAGTGGCTGCCCACCAGACCAGGGACCACCGAGCCCACCCGTTTTGACCTGATCTTTTGCGCCAATATGCTGCACATCAGCCCCAAGGAAACAGGTGCCGCCTTGATGCGCGGCAGCGCCCGGCATCTGGCACCGGGTGGTGTGCTGGTGACTTACGGCCCGTATTTTGAGAACGCCGTGGCCACCGCCAAAAGCAACCTGGCATTTGATGAAAGCCTGCGCGCGCGCAACCCGGCCTGGGGTGTGCGCCTGCGTGAAGACCTGGAACATGTGGCAGAAACCTTTGGCTTGCACCTGGCAGAGCGCCACCCCATGCCCGCCAACAATCTGCTGCTAGTGTGGTCTGCCACACCCGTCAATCACCCGACCACATCGCTCTACTTATGAGAGCTATCTGCCTTTATTGCTAAAGGGCTGAAGGCTGATTTGGCTTGTCAAAGATCAGGCAAACCAAGCGCCTCATACACGCGGATGGCCGCAAACGCATCATTGGCCGCATAGACCAATTGCGCGTCGGTCAGGCGCACATTGGCCCAGTTGCTGGTAGCGGCTTTTTTGGACTTGATGAAGCGCTGGTTGAACAGCACCGCGACCGCGCCCTTGACACCCATGTCCTTGCGGTAGCCGCGCTCCATGAACACGGTGTTGAGCTCCAGCACACCCATGGGCTGCACGCCCAGCTTGGCAATGATGCGTTTGCGGTCGTCGCCCAGGCCAAACCCGGCCTTGATAAATCCCGGCAACGCCAGCAGCTCACCCGCCACAGCACTGCAGGCCGGGTCATGTAGCTGAAACACCCAGGCACGCTCTGACGTGGACAGTTGCAGGATGTGCGGGCCGTCAGACATTTCACCGACGCGAAAAGTAGGTTTGGATTCGGTATCGAACCCCCAGGCGGGCGCCCCAGCCAGCGCGGCAGCGGCTTCACGCGCCTGTGTGCCGGTGGTGACCAAGGTGATCCGGTCCAGCCCGAGCCGCGCGAACTCGGGCAACAAGGCAATGGCTTCCTTGTCAGGCGTGGCGTGGCGGGTGTGCTGCTTGGGTGCGTGTGGCCGCGCCACAGGCTGGTCAGTGCGATCTGTGGATGACGTCACGGCGTGCCTTGGTAGGCGTGGTCCACCTTCAGGCAGCGGTTTTGCACCGCCACCATGCCGGCCGCGCGGGCGCGCGCCAGCGCTACATCGTTGCTGATGCCGAGTTGCAACCAGATCGCGCCCAGCCCGAGGCGGATGGCTTCATCCACCACCGGAGGCACGTCTTCACTGTTTCGAAACACATCGACCAGATCGATTTTTTCGTGCCGGGCGGCGTCTGTCAGGGTCGCATAGACCTTTTTGCCCAGGATCGGCTGGCCGCTGGCGGCTGCCACCGGGTTGACCGGCACGATGCGCCAGCCATGCGATTGCATGTAGGCCGCCACGCCGTAACTTTCGCGGTGCGCCTTGGGCGACAAACCCACCACGGCCACGGTGCGGCAGTGCACCAGGATGTGCGCCACGGCTGGCTGGCCGGTCAGCTCAAAGGGTTGGGGGCTGGTCATGTGGTTTCCTTGCGCTGTTGGGCGGCACCCAGCGCCGCGTCGGCGGTGAGCAGGGCGCGCAGGCGCGGGAAAGCCTCACAGGCATTTTGGGTGGTGGCCTGGGCCATGGCTTCTGCGCTGATGCCGCGTAGCGCGGCCAGCTCAGCGCCAATGCGCGGCAACTCGGCCGGAGAGTTGATGCCCTGCTGCTCGCCCGCAGCGCGCTGCTCGGCAGATTTGTAGAGCCAGCGTGGCGGCATGTCGGGCGAATCGGTTTCCAGCACGATGGCCTCCAGCGGCAAACCCACGACCAGGCTGCGCAGTTGTCTGGCGCGCTCATACGTTGCAGCACCGCCAAAACCCAGCTTCATGCCGAGCTTGACGAAGGCCAGCGCCTGCTGCAGGCTGCCGTTGAAGGCGTGCACCACGCCTTGCCAATGCCCGCCAGGGACAGCCACGTCACGCATGGTTTTCAGAATCTGATCGACCGAGCGGCGCGAATGCACCACCACCGGCAAGTCAAACGCGCGCGCCAGCTTGAGCTGGGCGTGGAAAAAGTCTTGCTGCAGCTCGCGCCAGGGGCTTTTGCACAGGTCGGGCACAAAGAAGTCCAGCCCGATCTCGCCAACGGCCATCAGACGCGGGTCGTCATGCTGCGCCTGCACAGCGGCGGTCAAGCGGCTCAGCGCGTCGTCTGCGGCATAGGGCACGTTCATCGGCGTGATGCCCAGGCAGTAGCTGTCACCATTTTTGTAAGCCAGCTCGCGCACCGCGTCAAAGTTGTTGACAGAGATCGATGGCAGCACGCAGTGGCCTACACCTTTTGTAGCAGCCAGGGCTCGCTGCGTCTGGGTTTCAGCCCCAAACTCGGGTGCATCCAGGTGGCAATGGGTGTCGATCCAGCGCATGTTGCTCCCGCGTGTGATCAAGCCCAGACGGCCAGATACTGGGCCACTTCAGCGTCCTGATTGGGCACATGCCGATGCGCCCAGTCGGTCATCACGCCGACGATGGCTTTTTTGTTCATGTGGCCCTTGCCCACGTCCATGCTGCGGTCACGCAGGCGGGTCAGCAGATTCTGGTGGTCAAGGGCATGCGCCTGCGCCCCGGGAAAAGCCACCTTGGCCATCAGCGCTTCTTCGAGGTCGAACTGGCTTTGCATCTGCTTGAACAGAGCCACGATCATCGGGCGCAGGGTCATCCAGTCTTCAGACTCAGCGATCTGGTTCGCCAGCACGAACAGCGCCTGCTGCGACGCGTCAATCTCGGCGTTGCCAATTTTGTAACTCTCCAGCCATTCGATACTCATACCTGCTACTCCAAAATAAAAATCTGTAGGCACCGTCACAGCGCCCGGGCAACGCCCTCGGCCAGCCGGCCCTGCACCAGCGTGAGCTGGCGGGCACAGCGCGCAGCCAGCTCGGCATCGTGCGTGACCAGCACAAACGCCGTGCCGTGGGTGCGGGCCAGCTCCAGCATCAAATCAAACACGCCATGCGCGGTGCTGCGGTCCAGGTTGCCGGTGGGCTCATCGGCCAGCACACAGGCGGGCCGGGTGACCAGCGCGCGGGCAATGGCAACGCGCTGGCGCTCACCGCCCGAGAGTTCACTGGGCCGGTGCTGCAAGCGTTCGGCCAAACCCACAGCAGTGAGCATTTTCGCGGCTATCTGCGCCGCCTGCTCGCGGTCAGAGCGCTTAATCCATAACGGCATCGCGACATTGTCCTGCGCGCTGAACTCGGACAGCAGGTGGTGAAACTGGTACACAAAGCCAAGATGCTGGTTGCGCAGGCGGCCCTGCTCGGCCGCACTCTGGTTCGCCATGTCTTGCCCGAGCAGTGCCACCGAGCCGCTGGTGGGCGCATCCAGGCCGCCCAACAAATGCAGCAAGGTGCTTTTGCCCGAGCCCGACGCACCGACGATGGCCAGCGTTTCACCGGCATACACATCCAGATCCACGCCTTGCAACACCGACACGTCCAGCCGGCCTTCGGTAAAGCGCTTGGTCAGGCCGCGCGCGCTCAGCACCAGTTTGGATGAAACTTCACTCATAACGCAGCGCCTCGGCTGGATTCACACGGCTGGCGCGCCAGCTCGGGTACAGCGTGGCCGCAAAGGCCAGCACCAGCGAAATCACGCCAATCGGCACAATGTCACCCTGCTGCGGGTCGCTCGGCATGCGGCTGATCAGATACACGTCGCGCGGCAAAAAGGTGGTGTGCAGCAGGTGTTCTATGAACGGAACGATCACGTCGATATTGAATGCCACCAAAAGCCCCAGCCCCAGGCCGGCCAGCGTGCCGATCACGCCCACCATCGCGCCCTGCACCACAAAAATGCCCATGATGCTGGCCGGGCTGGCCCCCAGCGTACGCAGGATGGCAATGTCAGCGCGCTTGTCGGTCACCGTCATGACCAGCGTACTGACCAGGTTGAACGCGGCCACGGCGACGATCAGCGTCAGGATGATGAACATCATGCGTTTTTCGACCTGCACGGCGGCAAACCAGGTGCGGTTTTGCTGTGTCCAGTCGCGAATCAGCAGGTCGCCGGTCAGGGTGCCAGCCAGCTCGTTGGCAACCTCGGGGGCCTGATGCAGGTCTTTCAGGCGCACCCGCACGCCGGTGGGACCTTCCAGCCGAAAGATGCGTGCTGCATCGTCGATGTGCATCATGGCCAGAGTCGAGTCGTATTCATAGTGGCCCGAATCAAAGGTGCCCACCACCGTCATTTGTTTGAGGCGCGGCACCACACCGGCGGGCGTGACCTCGCCACTGGGTGACACCAGCGTCACCTTGTCACCGGGCTGCACGCCCAGGCTGCGCGCCAGCTCGCCACCGAGCACCAGCCCAAACTCGCCCGGCACCAGCCGAGTCAACGCGGAATTTTTGGCCTCGCCCGCAAGGTCGGTCACCTCGGCCTCATGGGCCGGGTCAATCCCCCGGACCAAGACGCCTTTCATATCCTCACCCCTTGCCAGCAAAGCCTGGGACGCTATGAAAGGTGCAGCACCTATGACTTGCGGGTTGGTCCGCACCTCGCGCAGGGTGCGCGCCACATCGGGCAGCGCGGCACCGTTGGGGGCAAAAATTTCGATGTGCGACACCACGCCCAGCATGCGGTCGCGCACCTCTTTCTGAAAGCCGTTCATCACGCTCAGCACAATGATCAGCGCCGCCACGCCCAGCGCAATGCCCAGCATGGACACACCGGAGATGAAGGAGATGAACCCATTGCGACGGGTAGCGCGGCCAGCGCGGGTGTAGCGCCAGCCCAGGGTGAGTTCGAAAGGAAGAGACATCGGGTGGTGGGGTTGCGCCGGTGCGCAGATAGTTCAGCCCGCGATTATCCCGGACAATGCCCGCCATGCACCTGATCATTCCTTATGCGGCCCCCTCCTCGCAGGGTTTTGCGGCGGCGCTGGCCAACCTGAAGCTGCCCCATCTGCAGAAATTGCTGTCCAGACTCGGCCCGCTGCCACCGGATCAGGGTGATGAGTTCAAGCTGTCGCCACCCCACGAACGCGCGCTGGCCAAGGCCTGGGGCCTGAGTGCAGCCGATGGCTGCATCCCCTGGGCGGCGCTGCAGGCCCGGCAAACCGGCCATGCCGGTGCGGCAGACCAGGCCTGGGCTTTCATCACGCTGTGCCATTGGCAGATGAACACCGGCCAGGTGGTCATGAGCGCGTTACCGCTGCCCGCGCTGAGCCCGGCGCAGTCGGACGCGCTGCTGCATGCCATGCGACCCTACTTCGAAGAAGACGGCATCAGACTCCTGCCCGACGAGCCGGGCCGCTGGCTCGCGCAAGGCAGCATTTTTGCCGACCTGCCCACAGCCTCGCCCGACCGGGTGGTCGGGCGCGACGTGGCCGTCTGGATGACCACCAGCCCCGCAGCCGCGCCGCTGCGCCGCCTGCAAAACGAGATGCAGATGCTGCTCTACACCCACCCGGTGAACGACGCGCGTGAGGCCTTGAACCTGACACCGGTGAACTCGTTCTGGCTGCACGGCAGCGGCGCGCTAACCAATGGCTACCAGCCGCCAGCTGACAGCGCGAAACCTCAAGTGATCGACACCCTGCGTGCCTTTGCTCTGGCTGAAAACTGGCCCGGCTGGACGCAAGCCTGGCAGGAACTCGATGCCACCCACATCCAGCCGTTACTGGTGGCAGTGAGTCGCGGCGAGCCGGTGCAGCTCACCCTGTGTGGCGAGCGCAGCAGCCAGAGCTGGCAAAGCCAGGCACAGCCGGTGTGGCAAAAACTCAAGGGCTTTTTTGGCTCCCAGCCTTTATCTGAATTGCTTGAGAAGCTATGAAAAACAAAGCAGAAAACTGGATAAAAAGGCCGTCTGCGCAATACTCATCCCGCCCGGCGCCAGCAGGCCAGTCCATAATCATCTGACGCGCTTTTCAAGAGGACATCACCATGGGACTGCCCGCTCAAAAACCAGTTTTTACCGCCGATGATTATCTGGCTTGGGAAGCCACGCAAACTGAGCGCCACGACTATCTGAACGGCGAGGTGTTTGCCATGGCCGGTGCCGAAGACCGGCATGTCACCGTCGCAGGCAATTGTTATATGGCCCTGCGCCAACACCTCAGTGGCGGCCCCTGCCGCACCTACATGAGCGACATGCGGCTGCATGTGGCCACGTCCAACAGCTATTTTTACCCGGACGTGCTGGTGACCTGCAGCGCGCAAGACCTTGCCAGCCCATTGGTCAAAACCGAGCCCAAGCTGATCATTGAAGTGCTCTCGCCCAGCACCGCGGCCTATGACCGGGGTCTGAAGTTCAGCCACTACCGCGGCCTGCCGAGCCTGGAAGAATATGCGCTGGTTGATCTGGACTCCCGCATCACCGACGTGTACCGCAAAGGTGCCGACGGCCTGTGGGTGCTGCACCCGTTTGATCGGGGCGAGACGGTGGCGCTGGCCAGCGTGGCTTTGCAGGTCAGCGCTACCCAATTGTTTGCGGATGTGCTGGACGCCTGAATCCCTGCCTGTCAACCCGACCCACCGCGCCTAACGGTGGTCAGAGATTTTTATGAGGCTTTTTGACCTCCAGCCCATATATCTATTGTCTGAGAAGCTATGAAAATCATTGTCAGAGACGCGCCACCGCGCCATGTTTGGGCGCTGGAAAAGGCGGGCATTCACCCGCTGCTGGCGCAGTTGTACGCGGCGCGCGGTGTGTTGGACCCGTCTGAGCTGGATGCCGCGCTGATCCACTTGCTGCCGCCCACCACCATGAAAGGCACCGCTGAAGCCGCCCGAATGCTGGCCGACGCGATTGCCGCTGACAAAAAACTCTGCATCGTCGCCGACTACGACTGTGACGGTGCCACCGCCTGCGCCGTGGCGGTGCGGGGCCTGCGCCTGCTGGGTGCCAAACACGTCGATTACATCGTGCCCGACCGCGTGCAGGACGGCTACGGCCTGACGCCACCGATTTCCACCCGCGTGAAGGCCAGCGGTGCCGACGTGTTAATCACCGTGGACAACGGCATTGCCAGCTTCGAAGGCGTGGCCGCCGCCCGCGCCTTGGGCCTGCAGGTGCTGGTGACCGACCACCACCTGTGCGCCAGCATCGACAGTGTGGTAGCCCTGCCCGATGCCGACGTGATCGTCAATCCGAACCAGCCCGGCTGCAGCTTTGAGAGCAAATCCATCGCCGGGGTAGGAGTGATGTTTTACGTGCTGCTGGCGTTGCGCGTCGAGTTGCGAGCACGCGGTGCCTTTGCTGCGCGGGCTGACACGGTGGCCGGATCACTCCCCACTAACACCCGACCACCCGAACCCAAGCTCGACACGCTGCTGCCCCTCGTCGCTCTGGGCACGGTGGCCGACGTGGTGCGGCTCGATGCCAACAACCGCCGCCTCGTGGCTCAAGGGCTAAAAAGGGTGCGAGCCCTTGCCATGCCTGCGGGAATAGCTTCTTTATTCGTAGCGTCGTCACGCGATGCCGCGGTTGCCACCACCTTTGATTTCGGCTTTGCCCTGGGGCCGCGTATCAACGCCGCCGGGCGCTTGAGCGACATGACGCTGGGCATTGAATGCCTGCTCACCGACGACCCCAACCGCGCGCTGGAACTGGCCAAAACCCTCGACAACATCAACCGCGAGCGCCGCGAGATTGAAGGCAACATGCGCGAGCAAGCGCTGCTGGTGGCCGAATCGCTGTTTGAAGACGCGGCCGAGGCACCGCCCGCCATCTGCGTGTTTGACGCGGATTTTCATGAAGGTGTGGTTGGTATCGTCGCCTCACGCCTCAAGGACAAGCTGCACCGCCCGGCGTTTGTGTTCGCGCCTAGCGGGGCCACCGGCCACGGCCACGAACTCAAAGGCTCGGGCCGATCGATTCCCGGTTTTCACCTGCGCGACGCGCTCGATCTGGTGGCCAAGCGCCACCCCGGCGTGTTGCTGCGCTTTGGCGGCCACGCGATGGCGGCCGGCTGCACCATTGCCGAGGAACACTTTGAGACTTTTGAGCAAGCACTGGCCCAGGTCGCGCAGGAGTGGCTGTCCGCCGCCACGCTGCAGCGTCGTCTGGACACCGACGGCCCGCTCAAGCCCGAGTACCGCCGCGTTGATCTGGTCGATGCGCTGCACCACGAGGTCTGGGGCCAGGGTTTTGCCGCACCCACCTTCAGCGAAGAGGTCGAAGTGGTGTCGCAGCGGCTGGTCGGTGAAAAACACTTGTCCCTGAAGCTCAAACATCGCGGCGAGCCGGTCGACGGCATCTGGTTCAGCCACACCGAACCCCTGCCCGCGCGGGTCAAGCTGGCGTTCCGGCTGGATGCCGACAGCTGGCGCGGTGAACGCAAGGTGCGCTTTCTGGTCGAAGCGGCTGAAACGCCCTGACAGCAGGCGGGACAAGGTCGCGCGGCCTAAAATAACTTGATGAATGTCATGATTAACGCCGATCTGCACTGCCACTCGGTGATCTCCGACGGCACCCTCACCCCCGAAGAACTGGCCCAGCGCGCCAAATCCAAAGGCGTGACCCTGTGGGCGCTGACCGACCACGACGAGGTCGGCGGCCAGGCCCGTGCTGCCGCTGCTGCTGCCGCTATCGGACTGGACTACCTCACCGGCGTTGAGATCTCGGTAAGTTTCCTGAACCAGACGGTGCACATCGTGGGCCTGGGTTTTGATGTCAGCAACGCGGCCTTCCGTCAGGGCCTGGTGCAGACCCGCGGCGGGCGCGCCCAACGCGCGCGTGAAATGTCTGACGACCTGGCGCGTGTCGGCATCAAGGGCGCGTTTGAAGGCGCACTCAAGTACGCGGGCAACCATGACCTGATTTCGCGCACCCACTTTGCCCGTTTCATGGTGGAAACCGGTGTGTGCAAAGACACCTACGAGGTTTTTCGCAAGTACCTGACCGAAGGCAAGCCCGGCTATGTGGTGCACCGCTGGGCCACACTGAAAGAGGCAGTCAACTGGATTCGCGATGCAGGCGGCATGGCGGTGGTGGCGCACCCGGCGCGTTACAAATTCAGCGCCAACGAAGAATTTGCCCTGTTCACCGAGTTCAAGGGCTTTGGCGGCCAGGGTGTGGAGGTGGTCACCGGCAGCCACTCGGCGGCAGAAGCCATCACCTACACCGACGTGGCGCTGGAATTTGGCCTGGCCGCCTCGCGCGGCAGCGACTTTCACAGCCCGGAAGAAAGCCGCACCGAGCTGGGCGACCTGCCGGCTCTGCCAGCGCAGCTCACACCCATCTGGACACTGCTGCAAGACCGCATCCGGCGTGCGCCGGCCCCTGCTGACTTGACCCCTACCCCGGCTTGAGCTGTTCATGACCTTCTGGCGCAGCCGCCAGGGTGGCGGCATTTTGCTGATCATGACAGCCACGCTGTCGTTTGCCCTGCTGGATTCGGCCACCCGGCACATCACCCAGCTGGCACCGGTGCTGATGCTGCTGTGGTTTCGCTACGCATTTCAGGCCGTCAGCACCTTTGCACTGCGTTTTCCGGTGCAAAAAACCCGTCTGTTTGCCACCCCGAACCCGAAATTTCAGGCACTACGGGGTGTGTTGCTGCTGATCACCAGCCTGTGCTCTTTTTTCGGCCTGCAGCACCTGCCGGTGGCTGAATTCACCGCCATGGTCATGCTCTCGCCGATGGTGGCCACCGCCATGGCCGCCATCGTGTTGAAACATCATGTGGCGCATGTGCGCTGGGTGCTGATGGCGGTGGGCCTGAGCGGCGTGTTGCTGGTGGTGCGGCCAGGTGGCCAGGTGTTTGGCTGGGCGCTGCTGTTTCCGCTGCTGCTGGTGGGCACCTACGCCTGGTTTCAGGTGCTCACCAGCCGTCTGAGCGGTGACGAAAACCCCTACACGACCCACTTTTACACCGGCCTGGTGGGCGCGCTGGTGATGTTGCCGACGCTGTTCGCCAGCTGGAATACGCAGGCGCTGCTAGACCACTGGCCCTGGTTTCTGGCACTGGGGTTTTTTGGCACTTTTGGCCACCTGATGCTGATTCGCGCCTTCAACCGCGCCAGCGCGGTGGTGCTCTCGCCCTATCTTTATACCCAGATCGCCTTTGCCACGATCGCCAGCTGGCTGTTTTTCAGCCACGTGCCCGACGCGCTGGCCTGGGTCGGCATCGCGGTGATAGCCGTCAGTGGCGTGGGCAATGCGCTGGTGTCGGTGCGTGAGGCCACCGTGCTGAGACAGCAGCGACAATAGCGCCATGCCACAGCTTTTTGAAATCCACCCCGACAACCCGCAACCTCGGCTTCTGAAGCAGGCCACAGTGCTGCTGGACAAAGGCGAAGTGCTGGCTGTGCCCACCGATTCCAGCTACGCGCTGGTCTGCCACCTGGACGACAAGGCTGCGGCCGACAAACTGCGACGCATCCGTGGCGTGGACGACAAACACCACCTGACGCTGCTGTGCCGCGATCTGTCCGAGCTGTCCACCTACGCTCAGGTGGACAACCAGCAATACCGCCGCCTGAAAGCTGCCACGCCGGGGGCTTACACCTTCATCCTGCAGGCCACCAAAGAAGTGCCCCGGCGCCTGAGCCATCCGGCACGCAAGACGATTGGCCTGCGCGTGCCTGACCATAAAGTGCTCCAGGAGCTGCTAGCCCTTCACAGCACACCGCTTCTAGCTACTACCTTGATAGCACCCGGCGAGACCGAGCCACTCAACGATGCGGAAGAAATCCGCGAGCGTTATCACGGACGCATTGCCGCGATCATCGACTCGGGGGCTTGCCCGCGCGAACCCACCACCGTGGTGGATCTGACCGGCCCCGAGCCGGTGGTGATCCGCGAAGGCCGCGGCCCGCTGGCGCTGCTTGGCTTGTAGGCCAGCACGGAACTTCACATCATGGACATAGGCCACCTGATTCAAACCATTGCGCTGTATGCCATTCCGGTGTTGCTGTCGATCACCCTGCATGAAGCCGCCCACGGCTACGCCGCACGGCACTTCGGCGACAACACCGCCTATGTAGCCGGGCGCATCACGCTGAACCCGTTCAAGCACATCGACCCGGTGGGCACCATCATCATGCCGCTGATGCTGTACCTAGCCACCTCGGGCGCGTTCCTGTTCGGTTACGCCAAACCGGTGCCGGTGCGCTTTGGCAACCTGCGCAACCCCAAGAATGACATGGTCTGGGTGGCGCTGGCCGGACCGGCCTCGAATTTCGTCCAGGCACTGCTCTGGGGTGCGGTGTTTTACCTGCTGCAGGCTTTTGGTGTCACCGAACCGTTTTTCACCGAAATGGCGCAGGGGGGCATTCTGGTGAACGTCGTGATGTTTGTGTTCAACCTGTTTCCGTTGCCGCCGCTGGACGGTGGCCGCATTCTGGTGGGCCTGCTGCCCTACAAGCAGGCCATGCTGGTGTCACGCGTGGAGCCCTGGGGCTTCTTCATCGTCATGGCGCTGGTGCTGGCCGGCGTGGTCAGCAACCTCTGGATGCGCCCGCTGATGGGCCTGACCTTCAAGCTGATCACCCTGCTGCTCACGCCACTGGCCAAGCTGGTGGGCTGATCGCCGTTCTCTTTTTCATATTGTTGTTACTGACGTTTTCTCATGAGTATCGAGCGCTTTCTCACCGGCATCACCCCGTCCGGCACCCCGCATCTGGGCAATTACGTGGGCTCCATCCGCCCCTCAGTGGCGGCCAGCCTGCGCACCGATGTGCAAAGTTTTTACTTTTTGGCCGACTACCACGCGCTGATCAAGATTGATGACCCGGCGCGCATCCAGCGCTCCACGCTGGAAATCGCCGCCAGCTGGCTGGCCTGCGGGCTGGACCCGGACAAGGTGGTGTTTTACCGCCAGTCCGACGTGCCAGAGATTCCCGAACTCACTTGGTTTTTGAGCTGTGTGCTGGGCAAGGGCGTGCTCAACCGGGCACACGCCTACAAGGCCGCCGTGGACAAGAACACCGCCGCCGGTCTGGACGTGGATTCGGATGTGAATGTGGGCCTGTTCATGTACCCGGTGCTGATGGGTGCCGACATTCTGATGTTCAACGCGCATCAGGTGCCGGTGGGGCGCGACCAGGTGCAGCACATCGAGATGGCGCGCGACATGGCCAACAGCTTCAACCACCGCTATGGCCTGCACTTCACTGCGCCTGAAGCGGCCATTGAAGACAACGTGGCGACGCTGCCCGGTCTGGACGGCCGCAAGATGAGCAAGAGCTACGACAACACCATTCCGCTGTTTGCACCACGCGCCCAGTTGCAAAAACTCATTGGCGGCATCGTCACCGACAGCAAGGCACCTGGCGAAGCAAAAAGCGTGGAGGGCTCGGCCCTGTTCCAGATCTACCAGGCGTTTGCCAGCCCGCAAGATACCGAAACCCTGCGTCAGGCCTACGCCAGCGGCATAGGCTGGGGTGAGGCCAAGCAATTGGTGTTTGAACGCATCGACCAGGAATTGGCACCGCTGCGCGCCAGCTACGACGCACTGATGAACAACCCCGGCAAGATCGAAGCCATCTTCCAGGCCGGTGCGGTCAAGGCCCGTGCCATCGCCACACCCTTCATGGCCGAGCTGCGCCACGCCGTGGGCCTGCGCGACCTGCGTGCCAAAGACGCTGCCAGCGCCAAAACGGCCAAAGTGGCGCTGCCGGTGTTCAAACAGTACCGCGAGTCCGATGGCCAGTTTTACTTTAAATTTCAGAGCGCAGACGGCAAGCTGTTGCTGCAAAGCAGGGGGTTTGCATCACCCAAAGTCGCTGGCCAAAGCATTGCCGCGCTGCAAACACAGGGCATCAGCGCGTTGACCGACCTGGCAAGCCAGGTACAACTGGCAGATGGCGTGGCTACCAGCGATCTGGAAGCCGCCTTGCAGGCGCTGCGCGAGGCCAAAGCTGAATCCAAAACCAAATAGGCCACTGATACAATCTCCCGTTCGCGGAGAGATGGCAGAGTGGCCGAATGTACCTGACTCGAAATCAGGCGTACCGCAAGGTACCGTGGGTTCGAATCCCACTCTCTCCGCCACAGATCAGTTTTTAACTGTCCACATCAGTCCAAACAAACCCCTCAAAAGCCCTTGTTTCCCAGTGAAGCAGGGGCTTTTTTGTTGCCTTACGTCTTTCTGGGTACACTTAAAGCCACGGATTTTTGTTGGTACATCTGTTGGTAGTTGGTATATCGGCTGTTGGTATATCTGGAAACCAACAAATTCAGGGGGTCAACATGGCACTGACTGACACGGCAATCAAAAAGGCACAAGCCACGGACAAGCTGCAAAAACTGTCAGACGGTGGCGGGCTGCAGCTCCACATTGCAACGACCGGCGGCAAACTATGGCGCTGGGCGTACCGGTTCGAGGGCAAACAAAAGACCATGGCGCTGGGCATCTACCCGGCGGTGTCGTTGGCCCAAGCCCGCGACAAACGCAACGAAGCGGCAAAACTGCTGGCGGCTGGCACCGACCCCATGGCCCAAAAGAAAGCCGACAAGCAGGCCAAAGAACTTGCCAGCGAAAACACCTTTGAAGCCGTAGCGGCTGATTGGCTGGCGCATTGGTCACCAGACAAAAGCCCACGCCACGCCGGGTACGTGCAGCGCAGATTAGAGGCTGACATTTACCCCGCCATCGGCAAACGCCCCGTCGCTGACATCCAAGCCCCGGAGCTGGTGGCCATGCTCAAGGCCATAGAGGCACGCGGCGCGCGTGACATCGCCAAACGGGCGCATGAAACCACCGGGCAGATATTCCGGCACGCCATCGCCCACGGTAAGGCCAGCCGCAACCCGTCCACCGACTTCAAACCCAGCGACTTTCTGAGAACCCACCGGAAAGAAAACTACGCCCGGGTAGATGCCACAGAACTACCCCAACTGATGCGCAAAATCGAAGCCTATCAAGGCACACCTACCACCCGGCTGGCCATCAAGCTGATGGCGTTGACGTTCGTTCGCACCGGTGAACTGATCGGCGCGCGCTGGGCTGAATTCAACCTTGACGCGGCACGATGGGACATTCCCGCCGAACGCATGAAGATGAAAACGCCCCACATCGTGCCACTGTCACCCCAAGCCCTGGACGTGCTGCGCACCCTGCACACGGTGACTGGCGGGCGGGAGCTGCTTTTCCCTGGTGAACGTGACCACGCCAAACCAATGTCGAACAACACCATTTTGAAAGCACTTGAACGCATGGGCTACAAGGGCCAAATGACCGGCCACGGGTTCCGGGGCATCGCGTCAACGGTGTTGCACGAGCACGGGTTTGACCACGCCCACATTGAACTACAGCTGGCGCATATGGAACGCAACGCGGTGAGCGCAGCTTATAACCACGCCCTGTACCTGCCACAGCGCGCCAAGATGATGGCCTGGTGGGGTAACTACCTTGACGGTCTGACCCGTAGCAACGTGCTGCCGCTGCGCAGTCTGGCGGCTTGAGGGCGCGTGGTGGGTGAACTTGAACCGTTAACAGTGGTCAACCGTACTGCCAGCCGGGGCCGTCCAAAAATGACCATGCAAACCGCTGGCAATGAGGCAGCGCGGATCATGGACTTGGCACTGATGCTCAAGCTGGGGCGAACCGCTCAAATCAAATCCGCTGGCTTTACTGAGAGATCAGCCCTGCTATATGTTTTGAAGCGGCGGCGCGGGCTGGTGGGCGCGTATATCGGCACTACTGTTGTCGATATGTTGCTGCCTACTGAAAATCGGACCCAGGCCGCGCTGCGCCTAATTACCGAGCACGATCTACCAGTTACAACGGCTGCACGGGTCATGAAATTGGACCGGCGAACGCTGACACGCATGGTTAAAGATGCCCGGCACGTTTCAGAGACGACAAAGGCGCGCGCCGAACGTTTCGCAAGTTCAACTGAGGTGCACGATTTGATCGAGCCCAACGCGGTGCGGGTTTGATTTATTTGCCAAAAAACCCCCCTGCCTAAATTACGTCGTGATTGGGACACTTGGCTTACCAAAGCCCGAAGGAGTCCCAAGTGTCCGATCACCAACAAACGCCCGTCAATCAGGGTCAAGACCTGTTCACCCAAACCGACATCACGACCCGATGCCGGTTCTCAAAATCACACCTCTACAACCTCATTGCCCGAGGGCAGTTCCCGCAACCTGCATTACGCCAAGGGCCGCGTTTTACGCGTTGGAAATCCAGCGATGTGCACGCTTGGATAGCTGACCCTCAAGGCTGGATCAATGCCCACGCCAGCGACGCGCAAGAGGTGACCGCATGACCCCCGAGTTTCTCGCTGCAGAACTTGAACGGGCGGAAGATGCAGAGCTGCAAAGTGATGAACAACTGCGCCAGCTAACCGATCTGATCGACAAAACCTGCGGGCCAAACCCGACGATGAACGCCAGTGACTGCGCAAAAGTTGTCGCGGCGACGCTGGCGCTGAACGACCGGCTTCGGTCACGCACCGAAAAGCTGCGCATCGAGGTGCGAATGACCACGGCCAAGGCTGAATCCCAAGCCAAATCCGACCAGCTTCGGGCGCTGACACTGCAGCAGTTTGCAGCGGCCAACAAGCCCGCCAAATCCTGACCCCACAAAAAAGAACGCCCCGCTTTTGAGGGCAGGGCAAAAAGGTTTTACAAGATGATTTTACCAAATGGACAAGAGCCGGGCGCGCCCGGTGGGGGCAACCCTGAAAGCGACACCCCGGCACCAGCGGCACCCGTTCGCCCGGTATTGATAGAGCCCGCTCAGTTCTTTGCTGACACCGCTGTGAGCGTTCCTGGTGGCGTGCAGGGCATCGTTACCTGTGGGCGCGATGGCGCGCCAAACGACCACAACTGGAATACGCGCAACGCTGATTCTGGCACTTGGATGGATGCGAAAGCGAAAGACAAAAAGCCCGCCTATTTCACTACGGGCGCATTCAATCGCGATGCGGTGACGCGCTTCAAGGGCCGTGCCAAAGCCAACGTATTGGCCCTGGGTGGGTTCTGGCTTGATGTTGAGGGCAGCGAAGCCAAGGGCGGTTATGAGGGCCAAAAGGCGGTTCTGGCCGCTGTTGTTGAATTCATCCGGGCATCGTCAATCAAGCCCACGCACATGGTGATGACGGGCAGTGGTGGCGCCCACCTGCATTACGTCCTGAACGAACCCATTACCCCGACTGAACACTTGGGCCGGGCGCACACAATGGTGACACTCGCTGCGCAGCATGGATTCAGAATCGACGCGCAATGCACCACGGATGCCGCCCGCATCATGCGCGCGCCAGGTTCCATTCACCAGAAAACCGGCGTTGAAGTTAAGGCTTACCGCTGGCGCACTGAGAATTTCACACTGCAGGAATGGGACAGGCTGACCGGTTATGTTCCCGGCGCGGTGATGACCCCCGGTCAAGGCGCGAAGCCCCCGAAATACGACCTGTCCGTTAATGGTGACGTGGTGGGCACATATTCACCCTACAGCTACCCACGGGCCGCTGAAAAATGCGGTGCGATGCGGAAAGCTGCAGAGCGTAGCGGGCGCGATACACCTTACCCGGTCTGGCTTATTGCGGTGAAAACTGCTGACCTTTCTATCGAGGGCCGCGAGTTCGCCCATGAAATAAGCTGCGCTCATGAGGACTACGACCAAGCCGCTACCGACAAGAAAATTGACACTCTGACCGGTGGTCCTGCGGGCTGTCTGGCTTGGGTAGCTGCGTATGGTGCAGGCGGTCCGTGTGACACCTGCGAATGGCGCGGTAAGGTGAAGAACCCGGCTGTTCAGTTTGGCACTGATGTTGACGTAACCCCGCCGGGTGACGTGGCGCTGATCGAACCTGAGACCGTGCCGGACTGGGTGCAAGAACCGAACCAGCGGTTTGCCGTGGTGCGCCACGGGTCAAAGATGGTGATTGTTGACTTCCAGACGCCAAATATGACCGGGCGCGGTGTGGTGCATGGGCTAGGGTTCCTTGATATCGGCGCGTTCTGCCAGATGCATAAGGGGCGGTTCGCCCCGCTGGAAAACCCAAAGGACAAAGCGCGACCGCTGGCCCCTGCGTGGCTTGAGCATCAAGGGCGGCGGCAATACGCGGGCATTGTGTACGCCCCCGGTGAAGAACTGCCGTCCAACATCCTGAACCTGTGGCAAGGTTACGCGGTCGAGCCCGTGGCGGGTGACGTAGCGCTGTGGCTTGAAGTGCTGGCGGCATTGGTACCCAACGAGACCGAGCGGGCCTATGTGCTGCGCTGGCTGGCCTGGAAGATACAGAACCCCGGCGGCGTGCCTGACACCATCCTGATTTTCAAAGGCGCGAAGGGCACCGGGAAAAACTCCCTGTTCGATCCCCTGATTATGCTGTTTGGCCGCCATGCCATGCTGGCAGATGATCCCGAACTGATCGCCGGGCGCTTTACTTGGCACCTGATGTCGCTATCGTTCGCCGTGCTGGACGAGGCCGTGTTCATCCAAGACCCCCGACAGGCGGACCGCATCAAGTCCCGCGTGACAGCCAAAACCATGCAGTATGAGCAAAAGGGCATGGACCCGGTGCAGGGTGTCAACCGCTGCGCATTTGCGATGCTGACCAATCATGAATATGTGTGGCAAGCCACCAGCGACGAACGCCGGGCCGTGGTGGTTGAAGTCGGTGAGAGCCTGCGGGGTAACCTGGAGTTCTGGACGCGCTATCACGCATGGGCGGCGGGTCCTGGACCTGCGGCGCTGCTGCATTACCTGCAGGGGGTTGACCTGACGGGCTTCAATCCCCGCCAAATCCCCAAGGGCGAATCCCTGCGCAAGCAGGTAGAGCAAACCACACTACGCACGCCAGCGGCGGCATGGTGGCACCAGTGCTTGACCGAGGGGGCTATTCGCTGGCGCGATGGTGGGGACCGGGTTGTTTTCCTTGCGGAAGCCGCCGAAACTGAAATTGACCGGGCGGCACTGCGGTTGTCCTATGAGCAAAGCGCCGGGGCGCGTGGGCGGGTGTCATCAGACTGGGCATCCGTGGCACGGCGCATCAATGCTTGGGCGGGGGCGGCTGGCATCGGAAAAACAAGGGTCAGAACCAGTGCCGGGCGGGAATGGCGCGACGTGCTGCCTGCACTGCCAGAACTGCGGGCGGCGTTCACCACGGCAACCCAAGTGCAGGTGAATGAATGAAACTGTTACACGTTACACATAAATGGTCCGGGTGGTCCAAGCATGGTCCAGGCATCAGCTACAAATGTAATAGCAGTAAACCCATACTGGCATTGCTCTGGTCCGGGTGGTCCAAGTGGTCTAAGCATTTTCACACTTTAATAATTTTATATGCTATAGATACCATAGCATCACCTATGACCGCGCGAGTTGCAAACTTGCGAAATTACGTGGACCACTTAGACCACCCGGACCAAGCCTTTATCCACGCCATTCCTTGCTATCACTTTTGATTGAATGCTTGGACCATGCTTGGACCACCCCGGACCGTGCCTAGACCATCCCAATGCGACCTAAATATTCAGGCCACGCACCATCACCCCGCCCCAAGCATCCCCAGAAAGGACCCTACCCATGAAAACCCACCACCTCCAATTCGACACCCCGCAAGGTATGGCCGCACTCAATGCCATTGATGCCCGGTTGCGGTCACGACTGCACACCAAGGCAGACGCCACGACGCACGCCGCCGCTTGGTACGAATACCGGCAGGAACGCTATGTAGAGCTTGGGCTTGAGGGGCTGACCGGCCCTGATTCCTGCTACCACTTCCGAGACGCCGCCGACTACATTTACTGGGCAGCTGGCACGTTGACCAACTCAGGCGGTTACGCTTTACACCACCCCAAAAGCAAACAACCCATCACTGCCGTCAACGTCCTGGCGAAAGGGTTCGGGTATCGCTACCTGCGGGCGCTGCGCGGCCTGAATGACGCACTCATTGAAGCCGACGTTTCACCACGCAAGCTGGCGCGATTTGATGCTGAGTGCCAAGAGTTCGTCGACGTATTTCTACCCCAACTGAACGCCGCCGGGATGGTCAATGCCAAGGGTCAGAACCCGCAAGCCGTGTTTGAGGTCATTGAGATGTTCGCCCGTGAGATGGAGCGGGTTTGCGACTGGCTGGAAATGACCGGGCAATACCACCGGGCAGTCGGCATTCAGCGCACCGTGGACGACGCCATGAAAAAGCTGCACACCCCGCCAGACGATGCCCCACCACCACGCCGCCGGAAAAAGAAAAACCGAGGATTCTGGCCTGAATAGTCGTGACCCCTTGACCGGCTTTCAGATACCCGACTTTCCGGGTATCTGTCCACTCACACCGCTGAACGTGACAACCGACCAAGTGCCGGGCAGAATGGCGGCATCATGCCCATAGACCACCTAACCCCAGATCAGCGCCGGGCCAAAATTATGGCGATGCTGCGCGAACTGTCTGATGCCCCGTTGTCCGCTGCTGAGTTGGCAGAAATGCGGCACGCTGCTGGTGGGGGCTTCCCAGCGGCATTTGTTGATGCAATAGAGGCTGAGATTGCAGCTGATGCAGCTGGCGCCAGTGCAGTGACGGCGAAAGCGGCCACGGAATAACGTCACCAGAATTTATTGGTTATGTCCAAGTCCAGCATTTTCAACAACGGCCAGATCGTCCCGGCGGAAATCCGAGAGCTGGTGGTGCTGCCCCAGCCGTTCCCAGCGTGCCTGCACAACCCCACGCCCACCAATGGCACCAGCAGGCTAAGGTTCGACCTGGAACTGACCTACCGAACCTACCCAGAACGCATCAGGGATTTCGTGGCCCGACTGTTGCCCGCAAAGTGACTCTGCTTGTGCCTTCACCGAGGCGGCGAAGGGCTACAGATTCGCCTGAAACCTTACTAGCCGACGCTGCGACGGGTACCTGAGCACGATGCAGCAGCGAGATAACGAGTCTCGCCATACCGCTGGCGCGTTTCGCGCAACCACCTTCAGACGCATTGCGCGCCTTGACCTTGGGATCAGCATGGGCAGTTTCTTCGGTCTCATGATGGTCTGACCGTTGGTGCGGCTACCCCGGGATATGTGTCCGCTGGACGTGTATAAGGCCCCGCGCTTCCACCTGTTGTTCCTCCCACTCACGTCGCGTTAGAGGTGAGTTGTACGGGCTAAGCGGGATTCTGAAATCCTCCTGGCGCACAGTACGGGCGATTCTGGATAGGTTGGCTGCGGTGGCAGTCGATTTTCGGATGGTGCCGGACATGCCCCAACGCGGGGACCGTCGCACCAGCAGTGGGGGTTCAACACTAGGGGGCCAGCAGAGACTCATATTGATCCTTAATGGAGTCAACCTGCATTCACGATATATCGTGGCAGACGTCGCGCCCGCAGTTTAGGTAAAACGATCTCCGTTCGGTTGATCCGCAGCGCGTTCATCAGATTGGCAGCTGACTGCCGACGCCCATGGGCCATCCCCCACCTGATTGGCAATTGCAGGATTTTTGGCGGGTTGAGAATTGGTGGGATTGAGATGAATTCGACGCTCATTTGCTTTTGTGGGTAGGGTAGTGGTTCACGGTGATTCATACAGCCATCCTTGATAGGGGTCAACCCGCCGATATGTTGTCCCAGATTTGCTGGCGCAGGGCCAGCAACTGGAGCGTTCGCTGGGTGCACAGTGCGGCCATCAGGCTGGCGCTGGCGTTCCGCCTAGAGCGGGACAAACTCCACTTGACTTGCGGTTTGGTTGGCCTCGATGGTTGCACTGAGTTCAGAGAGTAAGCGCTCACTGGGCTCTCCATTTAACCGGAGTTGTGTGTAGACTCCTTTCATGACCCATCCTTATCCCCGTGCAGGCGCTCAGTACCCCGGTTCTCTAGGGGAGTTTCAGGCATGGTTTCAGACGGACGCGGATTGCCTGGATTATCT
>CAIVHU010000105.1 GCA_903905735.1 uncultured beta proteobacterium | reverse complement strand
GTGGCAGCCCACATTCGCAGCGAGGCTTCATCCAGCCGTCCAGACAGCGCCTTGTATCTGGCCTCAATGGTCTTTGCATCGCTCATGACTGAACGATAACAAAAATCCCCTAATTGTTCAAGTTATTTTTGCTCGATGCCTTAGCAGAGCGTATGCAGCGGAATGTCGAGCTCTTTGGCCAAGGCTTCCAGCGCCTCACACGTGTGGTCAGCAACGAATTTGGCAACTGCCTGGTGGGTGTCGGCCTCCAGCATCATGTCCAACCCATGCCACGGCAATCCAGCCACCTTGCACAAAGACTGGGCAAAGTGCGGCTCCAGCGCGGCCAAGGCCACCCGGCCATCCAGACACGGATAAACCCGGTAACCCGCATGGCCGCCGCCCAGCAGCGTGCCGGGCAGAGTGGCACCCCAGGTGCGTGGCAAGGCCAGGTGCGCGGCAGCCTCTGACAACGCCACTTCCAGACAATGGCCCTGGCCTGACTGATGGCGCAATAGCACGGCTTGCAGCACCGCCTCGCTGGCCATCAGCGCGCCACCCATGTCTGCATACAGCGTGGCGGGCAGGTCGAGGCCGGTGATTAGGTCTTTCTCCGCCACATAGGTCAGGTCATGGCCGGGCAGGTCCGCCTGCGCACCCGGCGCGCCGAAGATAGCGACCATGCACAGCCTGGGGTAGCGGGCGTGCAAGGTGTCCCAGTCCAGGCCCAGTTTGCTCAAGGCGCTGGGGCGGAAAGAGGTGATCAACACATCGGCTTGCGCCAGTTCGCTGTGCAGCGTCGCCTGACCCGCCTCGGTCTTGAGGTTGACGGCACGGACTTCAATGCCTTCATGCAGAGACTTGTAAGCTGCCGGGCTGTACAAACTCATCGGGTCGCCCGTGATGCCGGATTCGACCCCGGAGCCGCCTGACGCCTGTGGCGCGGGCGGCTCCAGTTTGAGACAGGTCGCACCCATCTGGCGCAGGCGGTGCAGCGCGGCCGGGCCGGGCAGGTTCAGACTCAGGCTGACGATGCGCACCCCTTGGAGCGGCTGGGGCAGGTGGGGTGTGGCAGGTTGTGGTGTCATGTTGCAAGCTGTGTTGGATGGGCTATTTTCGGGCAGACAGATCAGGTGAGCCGGGCAACGTGTGTCAGCTTCAAGTCAATGCGCCAAAGCGTTCAAAAAAACCCTACCAGGCAAGCGTCTATGCACGTTATGGGTATTGATCCGGCGCTGGATGCACCAAGGTGGGCGGGTAGAATTAGGGGGTTGCCGGGTCATCCCACCCTGCCGTTTTTTGGGCCTCTTCAGAGCTTGTTTGCCAACGCCTCTGGCTGCCGAAGATGTCCGTTGCTTCAAGGATTTTCATGAAACGTGTTGACGACTTTCGCCTGATGTTCGGCAAAAAAGAGATTGTGCCGATCATTGTGGGTGGGATGGGGGTGGATATTTCGACGGCAGAACTGGCCCTGGAAACAGCACGACTCGGTGGCATTGGCCACATCTCGGATGCCATGGTCAACGACGTGTCTGATCGCCGCTTTGACACCAGTTTTGTCAAGGACAAAACCCGCCTGTACCGTCACAACATCCTCAACGCCGACAAGTCGGACGTGAAATTTGACCTGGATATTCTGGCCGAGGCCACGCGCAACCACGTGGGTGCCACCATGGAAGCCAAAAAGGGCGATGGCCTGATTTTTGTCAACTGCATGGAAAAGCTGACCATGAACGGCCCACGCGAGACCCTGCAGGTGCGCATGAATTCTGCGCTGGATGCCGGCATTGACGGCATCACGCTCAGCGCTGGCCTGCATTTGGGATCGTTTGGCCTGATTGCTGATCACCCGCGTTTTCGGGATGCCAAGCTGGGCATCATCGTTTCCAGCGTGCGCGCCTTGCAGCTGTTTTTGCGCAAAAACGCCCGACTGGATCGCAAGCCTGATTTTGTGGTCGTGGAAGGCCCGCTGGCTGGTGGCCACCTGGGTTTTGGCATGGACTGGGCGCAGTTTGATCTGGCCACCATCATTGCCGAGGTCATCAAATACGTGAAGGACGAGCAACTCGATATTCCGGTGATTGCCGCGGGCGGTGTTTTTACCGGCAGTGACGCTGTGTCGTTTTTGGAGTCTGGCGCTGCAGCCGTGCAGGTGGCGACCCGTTTCACGGTGTCCCATGAATGCGGCTTGCCGGCCGACGTGAAGCAGGACTACTACCGCGCCAATGAGGACGACATCGTCGTCAACACCATTTCGCCCACCGGCTACCCGATGCGCATGCTCAAAACATCACCAGCCATTGGCGACGGCATTCGCCCCAATTGCGAGTCGTATGGCTATCTGCTGGATGGCAATGGCAATTGCGCCTATATCACCTCATACAACCGCGAGCTGGCGCTGCACCCGGACGGCAAAAACATCCACGTCATGGACAAAACCTGCCTGTGCACGCAGATGCGCAACTTCAAGCTCTGGACCTGCGGGCACTACACCTATCGCCTGAAAGACACCACGCGCAAAGCGGCGGATGGCAGTTATGAGTTGCTCAGCGCCGAGCACATCTTTAACGACTACCTGTACAGCGTGGACCACCAGATCGCCCTGCCGGCCTGATGGCCTTGGTTCTGGTTAGGCATCGAGCAAAAATAACTTGAACAATTAGGGGATTTTTGTTATCGTTCAGTCATGAGCGATGCAAAGACCATTGAGGCCAGATACAAGGCGCTGTCTGGACGGCTGGATGAAGCCTCGCTGCGAATGTGGGCTGCCAC
>CAIVHU010000104.1 GCA_903905735.1 uncultured beta proteobacterium | reverse complement strand
GCAGGGTGGCGCTGCCAAACATCACTGGCTGGTTGGCAGCTGCCAGCAAGCGATGCAGCAGCGGGTCGCAATCACTTTCCTGATCCAGATCGACGATCACCGCGGCAAATTCATCACCGCCCAGGCGTGACAGGGTGTCAACTTCGCGCAGTGCCAGGCGCATGCGCCGAGCCAGCGTGATCAGCAGGTAGTCGCCCGCCTCATGGCCATAGGTGTCGTTGACGGCCTTGAAACCATCCAGGTCAACAAATGCCACACCCAGTTTCTGCTTGCGCCGGGTCGCCTGGAGCATGGCGTGCTGCAAGCGGTCGGCGTGCAGGGCGCGGTTGGGCAGGCCGGTCAGGGCATCAAAATGGGCCAACTGGTCCAGCCGCTTCTCATGCGCCTTGCGGTCGGTGATGTCCGAGAACAGCGCCACATACTGGATGACCTGCCCATGCTGGTCGTGCACCGCGCTGATGTACAGCATCTGGGCATACACCTCGCCGTCCTTGCGCCGGTTCCACAACTCACCAGACCCGGATTGAGTTCTGGGGCGTAGGGCGGTAATACCAGCAATCGGATGTTCGACGGTGCCACGAGTTTTTGGCTGGCATGCCAACCAGCGCCATCCATGACCATCACGATGTAATCATTGGCATGTCTTGCCGCCACAGTGTCCAGGAATATCTGCATGCACTGGGTGTTGACTTGGGGCAGGATCAAAGCATCCATCGTGCCGGTGGCTGGCTCACATGATGCGTAGGCATAGGTGTACTCGTGGGTCAACATGCCTTGGCAAAGTGGCCGTATCGGCTTGGGTGCCCAGCAGCGGCGCACATCTGCGATGCGTCCAAATCGCGCTTCGTCCTGGAACATCAACTTGATCGGTTTGCCGCTCCAGTCTTTGCAGAGGTCTTGGAGCGTTTCGATGAGTTTTTTTTCCACTCTTGCTGGGCAACTGGGTCACTTTGTGGATGTCGTTTGTCCGGGGCCAGCTTTCGCCAATCATGGCGGTGTAGCAGCGTGTAAACAGACGACAGTGACATCGGGCGCCCCAGCGCCTCTTCAAGGTGATGCTTGATTTGACCGACCACCAAGATGCCGCCCTGGCGGGCTTGCTCTAGAAACGGTTGGAGTACAGCCGCTTCTTCTTGCAGTGTGAAGTTTTGTCTGCGCCGCCCCCCGCGAGCAGGCACAGTGCCATCGCCTACTGCTTTTCCCTGAATGAACCGGTTGCGCTGCTTGCTGACCCATCCGACGGACAGTCCGGTAACCTCAGCAGTCTGCTCCAAGCTCATTGAAAATCGCAGTGGCAGAACGACCGCCTGTGCTTGGCGCAATTGCTCGACAGTGGCAGCGTTGGCGATGACTTGCATCGCGCTGTCAATAACTTCCTCTCCACGTGCGATTCTGGCCATAGCGAAATCCTGCGTAACAGAGATTCACTATTATCGCTTTATTGAAATAGAAATGGAATAAAGCGTTGACTGGAGGGCGGCGATGCTGCAAACAGCCACGCGCAACACCTCGCCTGCTTGAAGCGTTCGCTCCACAAAACTTCCGCTCGTTTTCAAATAGGCTTTACCGCAGCCGCTGATTCTGCTCATCAAATGGCCGGCGCCTTGCAGGGATGTTCGGCAGCATTTGTCTGCAACTCGACATCCACCTGGGAGATATCCCTGGAAGAAAACAGCAAGGATTTTTTTTTGACACAATACCGTGCCGCCATTGGGATCAAGGTCGATTGAACTGATTTTGCAGGGATAGGGAGCGGCCAGTACCAGCTTGCGCCGCCCGGCTTCGACGTTGAAAAAGGATTTCTTCGCACCGGCAGCACCGGGCATGTGCAGCCTGCAATATTGGACTGCCTTGTCGACCACACCTGTTTTTCCGGCCTTGTCACCTGCAACACTTTTCATCCTGAACCCGGGCTCCTGGCAAATCACCACAGCCTCCTCACAGGTGATGAAATCATGGGGGCCGATTTCCAACGAAATGCAGTCCATCTGTCCGGCTTGAATGGCTGGCTCATTTTTGTTCATGCTACGTGGCCTCCCAAAAACCCATTCCGGGCAACTCAGTTGAATTGAGCCTCATGGAGAACCGCTTTCCTGGCGGCCAGCAAGTTCGCTTCCGGCGTGCGGGCGTCGAGCACGCAGGTCGGCGCCAGCAGGAAGCCGCGTTCACCCGCTTGCGCGTGAACGTCCCTGACCGATTGGGTCACCTCTTCAGGTGTCATATGGTGAAGTCGCTGGTTGTCGAGACCGCCGGCGACCGCCATTCCTGTCCGATCTTTTCCCTCCCGGAGTCCGAGGCCGCTGCTGAAATGGTTCCAGTTGAAAATATCCACCGGATACTTC
>CAIVHU010000103.1 GCA_903905735.1 uncultured beta proteobacterium | reverse complement strand
CGAACCCTATGTGGCCATGGATGAGGCGGGAATACAAATGTTGTCTGACCTGATCGCCAGCCATCTTGACACCGGTGGTTTGGCCGTGCTGACCAGCCATCAGCGCGTGCCCGTGGGCGCGCACCCGGCGCAACTGCTGGAGTTGAAGGCTTTATGACCTCCACCACGCCAACCCTGCGCGCAGGCTCGGTCATGCTGGCCGTGGTCAAGCGCGAAATTTCCCTGGGTTTGCGGCAAAAGGGTGAAGTGTTGACCCCGCTGGTTTTCTTCATGGTGATCGCCAGCCTGTTCCCGCTGGGTGTGGGGGCCGAATCAAGCCTGCTGCTGCGCATGGCACCGGGTGTATTGTGGGTCAGCGCGCTGCTGGCCGCCATGCTGTCGCTGCAGCGCATGTTTGCCACCGACTATGCCGATGGCTCGCTGGAGCAGATGGTGCTGTCACCCACACCGCTGGGTCTTCTGGTGCTGGCCAAGGCGCTGGCGCACTTTCTGCTGTCGGGCGTGCCGCTGGTACTGATGGCCCCGATACTGGGCTTGCAATTTGGCCTGGACAGCCGGGCGCTGGTCATCCTGATGATGACCCTGCTGCTGGGCACGCCCACTTTGAGTCTGATCGGCAGCATTGGTGCGGCTCTCACATTGGGCGTACGCGGTGCAGGGGTTTTGCTGTCTTTGCTGATCCTGCCACTTTATATTCCCGTGCTGATTTTTGGTGCCGGTGCGGTGGAAGCCGATGCTGCTGGTCTGGGCTTTGGCGGACATCTGTCGCTGTTGGCCGCCTTGCTGGTACTCTCGCTGTTTTTTTCGCCGATGGCCACGGCGGCCGCCTTGAGGATTTCCCTGGAATGAAAAATCGTGTTATTCACTGGTTCAAGTTTGCGTCGCCGCAAAGCTTTTACCTTCTTGCAGGAAAGATGTGGCCGTGGTTTGCCGCGCTGGCCACCGCCCTGCTGCTCACCGGCTTGTGGATTTCCTTCTTTGTCGCACCTGTGGATGCCCAGCAGGGCCAGGGCTACCGCATCATTTTTGTGCATGTGCCCGCCTCGCAAATGTCCATGCTGATCTATTTGGTCATGGCGGCCTGGGCCGGGCTGGGGCTGGCTTTCAACACGCGCCTGTCGGGCATGATGGCATCGGCGCTGGCCCCGACCGGTGCGCTGTTTGCGTTTTTGTCCCTGCTGACTGGCGCGCTATGGGGCAAACCCATGTGGGGTGCCTGGTGGGTGTGGGACGCGCGGCTGACCTCCGAACTGATCCTGCTGTTTCTCTACTTGGGTTTTATGGCATTGCATGCCAGTATTGACGACCCGCGTCGCGCTGACAAGGCCAGTGCTGTGCTGGCCCTGGTTGGCGCGGTGAACGTGCCCATCATCTACTTTTCGGTCAAATGGTGGAACACCTTACACCAAGGTGCCTCGGTCTCGATGAAAGGCAGTTCCATGGCCAGCACCATGCTCACCGGCATGCTGATCATGGTGCTGGCGTTCTGGATGTACGCCATTGCCATCGCGCTGTTAAGGGTGCGCAACATCATTTTGGACCGTGAACGTCATACCGAATGGGTGAAACATGCAGTGGCATAGTTGGGCAGAATTCTGGGAAATGGGCGGTTACGCCTTTTATGTCTGGGGCAGTTTTGGTGCCACCGCACTGGTCGTCATCGTCGAAATCTGGCAATTACGCGCACAACACCGCGCATTGATACGAAACCTTTTGAACGAAACCAACTCAGAAGACGATATTCAATCGTCACACTCACCATGAAACCTCGTCAAAAACGCGCTGCCATCATCGTTGGCGGTCTGGCAGCGGTCGGACTTTCCGCTTATTTTGTGCTCAACGCTTTTGAGAGCAATCTGGTTTTCTTTTTCACGCCGAGCCAGATTGAATCGGGTGAAGCCCCGAAAAACCGCACTTTCCGGGTCGGCGGTATGGTCAAGCAAGGCTCTCTCAGGCGTAACAGCATGACCGTGAACTTTATCGTGACCGACACGGCCAAAGAGGTCAATGTGTCCTACACCGGCATCCTGCCTGACCTTTTTAAAGAGGGCAAAGGCGTGGTGGCGCAGGGCAAGCTCGACGGCGCAGGACATTTCACTGCGTCGGAAGTGCTGGCCAAGCACGATGAAAACTACATGCCACCCGAAGCCCAGCACGCCATGGACCAGGCGCAACTGGCCAAAGCGGCCCAAACTCTCAAATAAACCTTTGAGCTCGAAAACCTAATCGGTAACACACCATGATTCCTGAACTTGGTCATTTTTCACTGATGCTCGCCTTGCTGGTGGCCTCGGTGCTGGGCGTCCTGAGCATTGCTGGCGGACAACGCGGCCGCGCTGACTGGATGGCATTGGCCAGACCCGGGGCACAAGTTTTGTGGCTGCTCACCGGCTTTTCTTTTCTGTGTCTGGCCTACTCGTTCTACACCAACGATTTCTCGGTGGCGTATGTTGCAGAGCATTCCAACACCCAGCTACCTGACATCTACCGTATTGCGGCGGTCTGGGGTGGCCACGAAGGTTCTTTACTGCTATGGCTGGTCATGCTGTGCACCTGGATGATGGCCATCTCGCTTTTCTCACGGCAACTGCCCGACGTGATGGTGTCCCGCGTGCTGGGTGTGATGGCCCTGATCGCGGTGGGCTTCATGCTGTTCATGCTGATCACCTCCAGCCCGTTCGTGCGGCTGGGCGACATTCCCGCCAATGGGCGTGATTTGAATCCGATGCTGCAAGATCCAGGGCTGGTGTTTCATCCGCCGATGCTCTACATGGGTTATGTGGGCATGTCGGTGCCCTTCGCTTTCTCGATCGCTGCGTTGTTGAATGGCCGCCTCGATGCGGCCTGGGCCCGCTGGACCCGACCCTGGGCCACTGCTGCCTGGATCTGCCTGACCATTGGCATTGCCATGGGATCGTGGTGGGCTTACTACACGTTGGGCTGGGGCGGCTGGTGGTTTTGGGATCCGGTTGAGAACGCCTCATTCCTACCCTGGCTGGTAGCCACTGCACTGATCCACTCGCTAGCGGTGACCGAAAAACGCGGCCTGTTCAGAAGCTGGACCATCATGCTGTCGCTGATCGCATTTTCACTTAGCCTCTTGGGTACCTTCCTTGTCCGTTCTGGCGTGCTGACATCGGTCCATGCCTTTGCATCCGACCCCAAACGAGGCGTGTTCATCCTGCTGTTTCTGGCGGTGGTCGTGGGCAGTTCGTTGTTGCTGTTTGCTGCCCGCGCTGGCAAAGTGCGCGCAGGTGGCAGTTTTGCGCTGGTGTCGCGCGAATCTTTCCTGCTGCTTAACAACGTGTTGCTGACCACGGCCGCTGCCGCAGTCTTGCTCGGCACCATTTACCCGTTGATCATCGACTCGCTCAACCTGGGCAAGCTGTCGGTGGGACCACCCTATTTCAACAGCGTGTTCACGCCCATCATGCTGCCGGTGCTGTTTTTCATGGTGATCGGCTCCTTTGCGCGCTGGAAAAGTGACAGCGTGGCTGAACTGACCAAAAAGCTCAGCCCGGTTATGGCTGTGGCTGCACTGTTGGGTTGCGGTGCCACGCTGCTGGCAGGTCACTGGTCGTCACTGGTGGCCTTGGGGCTGACCCTGGCCATCTGGATCGTGCTGGGTTCGTTGCTACAGATCTTCCGGCAGATCAAGGACACCGTGAACTGGAAGTCCACGCCGATCTCGTTTTGGGGCATGCATGCCGCCCATATTGGCATCGCCATCTGTGTGGTCGGGATCACCATGGTCAAGGGTTATGAAACCGAGAAAGATGTCCGAATGGCCGTTGGAGACACCGTCGAGATAGCTGGTTATGCTTTCAAACTGACAAGTATCGGAGAAAGACCTGGTCCCAACTACAACGCCGATGTCGGTACGGTCGAGGTCACAAAAAACAACCAGCACGTCACCACGTTGCACCCTGAAAAGCGCACTTATTTCTCATCCACCATGCCCATGACGGAAGCTGCCATTGACAGTGGCTTCACTCGTGACATCTATGTGTCTCTGGGTGAAAAACTGGAAAGTACTGGGCAACCCGCCTGGGCTGTACGGGTGTATCACAAACCGTTTGTGCCATGGATTTGGGTCGGTTGCCTGTTCATGGCGCTGGGTGGCGCCATGGCGGCGCTGGACAAGCGCTATCGCAAAAAAGTGGCAGCCAGATTGGCGCTGTCTGACATCAAGGGCGTGACAGCATGAAAAAGGCATACATCCCCTTGGGGATTTTTGCAGTTCTGGTGGTTTTCCTGGCTATTGGCCTGACGCGCGACCCGCGTGAAATTCCCTCGCCATTGATTGGCAAACCAGCGCCGGACTTTTCAGCACCAGTGCTGGACAGCACCGCCTTGCAACTGACCAAGCAGGACATGCTCGGCAAAGTCTGGCTGCTTAATACCTGGGCCTCCTGGTGCGTGGCTTGTCGCGAAGAGCATCCGCTGTTGGTTGAATTCGCCAAAGACAAGCCTTTGCCGATCGTCGGGTTGGATTACAAGGACAAGGACGACGCTGGCAAGATGTGGCTGACTCAATTTGGCAACCCGTTCGATGTGTCTATTGCAGACCGTGACGGTCGCATCGGTATCAACTTTGGCGTTTACGGTGTTCCTGAAAGCTTTTTGATCGACAAGGCAGGCATCATTCGTTACAAGCAAATCGGACCCTTCACCACTGAGGTATTGCAAAACAAATTGCTGCCCATGATTCGGGAATTGCAGAAATGAAATTTTGGCTGGCATTTTTTCTCTGTTGTCAATTCGCCCTGATATCTCACGCCAACGAGGCCGTCCCACTGGCTGAAGACCCCGTCGTAGAACAACGTCTGGTCTTGATTGCCGAAGACCTGCGCTGTTTGGTGTGCCAAAACGAGTCGTTGGCCAGCTCACGTGCAGATCTCGCTAACGACTTGCGCCGCGAGGTTCGTGAACTCATCAAGGCCGGCAAGTCCGACGCTGAAATCAAGGACTATCTGGTCAGTCGCTATGGCGACTTTGTGCTTTACAAACCGCCGGTCAAACCCACGACCTGGCTGCTTTGGTTTGGTCCTTTGCTGCTACTGCTGGGTGCCCTCTGGTTACTCATCAGCACCATACGAACGACCCAGAAAAATGGCAACGCCGAGGTGCTGGACGCTCAAAAGCGCGCCAGGGCGAAAGCCCTCCTACAAGAGACAGATTCTTCAAAATGAACGTATTTATTGGTATCGCGGCGCTCATGACGCTGCTGGTGGTGGCTTGGCTTGTTTACCCGCTGCTTCGCTCAAAACATGGCTCTGGCGTCTCAGCCGACCGATTGAACATCGACATTCACCGCGATCAACTCAAAGCCCTTGAAGCCGACCTGGCGCGGGGTGTCATCAGCCAGCAGGACTTTGAATCGACGCGCGATGAACTGCAACTTCGCCTGCTCGATGATACCGAAAGTTACGAAGCCCCCAAGAGTCATGACGGCCAAAGCTTTCTGACACCTAAGCGCACAGCGGTGATCATCGCTGTGATGACACCCATTTTGGTGGTCGGCATCTACCTCCAACTGGGCACGCCAGGAGCCATCAATCCCGTTGCACCCACCACTGTGGATGACCAGCAGATCCATCAAATGGTCGATTCACTGGCAGCCAGGCTCAAAGCCAAGCCCGATGATCCGAAGGGCTGGGCCATGCTGGCACGCTCCTACCGAATCCTGGGCCGCCAGGATGAGGCCAAAGCGGCATTTGAAAAAGCGGGCGACTATGTTCATACCGACCCAGATGTGATGCTCGACTACGCCACGACACTGGGTGCACTCAACGGAAACAAACTTGAAGGCCAATCTGCCCAATTGATTGAAGAGGCTCTCAAACTCAGCCCGGAACATCCCAACGGGTTGATGCTCTCAGGTGTTAGTGCTTACCAGCGAGCAGACTATGCCGGTGCGGTCAAACAATGGGAAAAGCTGCTCACCCTGCTGGACCCAGCCTCAACTGACGCGCAGCAAATACAAGCCAACATTGCCGATGCACGTGCCCAGGGCAAACTGCCACCCAGTGATGCCACCAAGCTGCCCCCCGTGCCAGCAGGTGCCGCTGCGGGTGGCATGACACCCGAGATGATCAACCAGATGGTAGAGCGCCTGGCCAACCGCCTCAAAGACAACCCCAACGACTACGCCGGTTGGGCTAGGCTCTCCAATGCCTACAAGGTGCAGGGTAAATTGGATGAAGCCGCGGCAGCCTTTGCCAAGACCGGCCCGCTGCTCGATTCAGACGCCAACCTGATCACCCAATATGCCGACTTGCTGGCCACGCGTGCCAAAGGCGATTTCAGGGGTCAACCGCTCACCCTGATCAACAAGGCGCTGAGCCTGGACCCCAAGCAACCCAACGCCCTGATGATGGCCGCCCAGGCTGCCTACCAGGCGCAAGACTACGGCAAAGCCATTGGCCACTGGGAAACCGTGCTGTCCATTCTGCCGGCCGGCTCTAGTGATGCCAGCCAGGTCCAGGCGGAAATTGCCGATGCCAAAGGCAAAATGAGTAGCTCCGCCAAACCCTGACCACCTTCACGCCAATTACCTCATCAACCAGATTTGGGCTCTGCCCGGATCTGGTTTTTTTTTCTAAAAAAGCCCAAAAAACAAGCTGACTTCAATGCCCCAACAGCCTTGGATAAGGCTGTGAATAAGAAGGCTCGAAAAGCTGAGTTATCCACAAAAATATTGAAATCCGGAACTTGTTCATCTTTTGAAGAAAATGGAAATGCACGTTGGTGCACAGCCATCAAATCAGCACAAGCTATTGATTGATAATGAAAATATCGACTTGTCCACGGTCAAACGCGAACTCTATCTACTACTACTATTTGATATTCAAAGAATTTGAAGAAGATAGCATCGAACTTTTACATCGTTTTGCAGACAATGAAGACAGTAATAAAATGGCTTGTGCATAAATTGAAAAAATCTTCCTTTGCGCGCTCTTTATGCTGCGCAATCAAGTAACATTTGGCCTAGCTCCTGGCTTGCATGGGCCTCTAAACCCGGCTGTTGGCTACCAGCCGCCCTTCTTTGACCGTTTCGCCTCCAACACCCGTGACCGTATCATTTGAAATCAAAAGCGCACAGCTGCCTGTGATGTCGCTGGTCGCCAAAACGGCCGATTTGCAGCAAGTGGCGCGTGAATTGCTCAGCACGTATGGCCCTGACAGCGAGAGTGCCGATTTCTTCGATCAGGATGCCGTGGTGATTGATTGCACCAAATCCAAGGCAGCTGTGGCTGTTTGCGATCTGCCCGCCGTGATCTCCGCGTTGCAGGCTTGCCGCCTGAAACCGGTCGCCTTTCGTGGGCAGGTCACTGACAATGGCAGTGCAGTACAGGGTCTAGGTTTGGTCTTGGCAGCGCCCGAAGTGACACGCAGCAAGTCCGCCACGGAATCCAGAAAAGGGCCCCAAGCTCCAGTCGAAATGGTCAAGGAAGTGGTGAGAGAGGTGATCCGGGAAGTGGTTCGTGAAGTTCCCGCAGCCGCCCCCGCAACCCTGGTCATTGACAAGCCTGTTCGGTCCGGTCAAAAAGTGTATGCCCGTGGCGCAGACCTTGTCGTGCTGGCTATGGTGAACCAGGGTGCCGAGATCGTGGCAGATGGCAACATCCATGTGTATGCGCCGTTGCGTGGCAAGGCCATGGCAGGAGCGAGCGGCAATGCGAGCGCGCGTATTTTTTCCACTTGCCTGGAGCCTGAACTGATCTCGATTGCCGGGGTGTACCGCACCAGCGAAAACCCGCTGGCAGCTGACATCCAGGGCAAGGCAGCGCAAGTGCGTTTAAGCGACGATGGTCAGGAAAAGCTGCTGTTTGAAGCGCTGACAACCTGACGCCAGCACCTCAGACACTTCAAAAAAATTCTCATTTGAAAGATTGTGCAGTTATGACAAAAATCATCGTGGTGACTTCCGGCAAGGGCGGCGTTGGCAAGACCACCACCAGTGCCAGTTTTGCAACCGGCTTGGCCCTGCGTGGCCACAAAACGGCTGTGATCGACTTTGACGTGGGCCTGCGTAACCTGGACCTGATCATGGGCTGCGAGCGCCGTGTGGTGTATGACCTTATCAATGTCATCCATGGTGAAGCCAACCTGAACCAAGCGCTGATCAAGGACAAGCAATGCGAGAACCTGTATGTGTTGGCCGCCTCGCAAACCCGTGACAAGGACGCGCTGACGCAAGAAGGCGTTGAAAAAGTGCTGGCTGACCTGGCTGCCATGGACTTTGAGTTCATCGTCTGCGATTCGCCTGCCGGGATTGAGACCGGCGCGCTGATGGCCATGCACTACGCCGACGAAGCGCTGGTGGTGACCAACCCCGAGGTGTCCTCGGTGCGCGACTCAGACCGCATTCTGGGCATGCTGTCGAGCAAAACCAAGCGCGGCATGGCTGGTGCCGAGCCGATCAAGGAGCACCTGCTCATCACCCGCTACAACCCGGCGCGCGTCAATCAGGGGCAGATGCTGTCGCTGCAAGACATTCAGGACATTTTGCGCATCAAACTCATTGGCGTGATCCCCGAGAGTGAAACCGTGCTCCAAGCCTCCAACCAGGGTGTGCCGGCGGTGCATCTGCAGGGCAGCGATGTGTCTGAGGCCTACAAAGACGTGGTTGCACGTTTCCTGGGTGAAGACAAACCGATGCGCTTCACCGAGCCGCCTAAACAGGGCCTGCTCAAACGTCTGTTCGGGGGGAAATAAAGCATGTCTTTTTTCTCATTTTTTCTGGGTGAAAAAAAGAAGACGGCTAGTGTGGCCAAAGAGCGCCTGCAAATCATCCTGGCGCACGAGCGCAGCGGCCGCAGTCCGGCCACGCCGGACTACCTGCCTGATCTGCAGCGCGAGCTGATTGCCGTGATCAGCAAATACGTCAACATCAACTCGGATGACATCAAGGTGAATCTGGAGCGCCAGGACAACCTGGAAGTGCTCGAAGTCAAGATCGAGCTGCCAGACAAGCGCTGAGTGTTGCGAGTTATTCGATTAATGGCTTTTCAAGGCGGCAGGCGCATTGGCGTCGTTTTGGTGATCCTGGCAATGGCCGGATGCGCCTCCATTTCTAAACCACCAGACATACTCACAGCACAGACCCCATCGACAGCGGGTTCCGAGCCAACACCTGCCGCCGCAAATGAAGTCAGCCAACAGCAAAAGTTTGCCCAGTGGGTGACTGATTTCAGCCGCTTTGCACGCCAGGCTGGTATCGACGAGACCACCCTGCACGCCGCGTTTGATACCGTCCGAATAGTTCCGCGCGTCATTGAACTCGATCAGGCGCAGCCCGAATTCACCCGCACCATCTGGGGCTACCTTGACAGCGCGCTGTCGCCGCAGCGCATCGCCCGTGGCCAGGACAAGCTTCTGCAGTTGCGCCCCGGCATCGATGACATTGCCGCGCGCTACGGTGTTCCAGCCGAGATTCTAGTGGCCATCTGGGGCATGGAGAGCAATTACGGTAGCTTCGTCGGCGATATCCCGACCATTGATGCGCTGGCGACACTCGGGTTCGAGGGGCGACGCGAGTCCTGGGCCCGTAACGAGCTGCTGGCTGCCCTGAAAATCCTGCAGAACCATGACATTGCCCGCGACCAGATGATCGGCTCGTGGGCCGGTGCCATGGGCCAGACACAGTTTTTGCCGTCCAACTTTCTCGCCTATGCGGTCGATGCGGATGGTGATGGCCGCCGCGATATCTGGGGCAGCAAGGCCGATGTGATGGGCTCCACCGCCAATTTCCTGGCCAAGTCCGGATGGCAGGCTGGCAAGCCCTGGGGCCTGGAGGTTCGCCTGCCACGGGGATTCGACCTCGCCCGGGCTGACGACAGCGTGCGACTAACGGCTGCTGTGTGGGCGAACGAGGGTGTGCAGGCCATGGATGAAACGTCGCTACCTGCGCTGGCAGACAGTTCGATCCTGCTGCCCGCTGGCGCAAGAGGACCGGCATTCTTGGTGGGCCCCAATTTCCGCGCGATTCTGCGCTACAACAACGCGACCAGCTATGCGCTGGCGGTCGTCCTGCTGGCGCAACAACTCGTAGGCGGCCCTGCGGTGCAGGCACCCTGGCCGCGTGATGTGCAGTTGTTGTCGCGCAGCCAGTTGATGACTTTGCAGACTGCGCTGAACGCGCGTGGTTTTGATTGCGGCGCACCTGACGGCATGATGGGTCCCGCCACCCGGCGTGGCGTTCGCGCCTACCAACTCAGTCTGGGGCTGCCGGCAGACGGTTATCCGACTATGGAGATGTTGCAGGGCTTGCAGGTGCAGGATGGATCCGCACCGTGATGTCCTCTCTGAACGATACGTATTTGATAGCTACCAGCGCTTATTAAATAACGGCTAGAGACCAATTTGACACTTATTTTTCGAGCACCGGTTTCCAGCGTTTGAGCAGCAGGGCGTTGCTCATCACGCTGACCGAACTCATCGCCATCGCTGCCCCCGCCATCACCGGGTTCAGCACGCCAAACGCTGCCAGCGGAATGCCAGCCACGTTGTAAATGAACGCCCAGAACAGGTTTTGCCGGATCTTGCCCACGGTGCGATGGGAGATGTCCAGCGCCGCAGCCACCAGCGCCAAATCGCCGCGCATCAGGGTGATGCCAGCCGCATGCATGGCGACATCGGTACCGCCGCCCGCGTTGGCCATGGCGATACCCACATCTGCCGCAGCCAGCGCGGGTGCGTCGTTCACACCGTCACCCACCATGACGACGATCTGGCCTTGTGCCTTGAGCGCAGTGATGTGCGCTGCCTTGTCGCCAGGAAGCACGTCGCTGATGACTTCATCGGGCTGTAAACCCACGAGCAGCGCCATCGCCTGAGCCGCCGCCTGGTTGTCGCCGGAGAGCATCAGCACCCGGATGCCCTGGGCGCGCAATGCTGCAATGGCCGGTGCGGCACTGGCCTTGGGTTCGTCGCCAAAAGCCATCAGGGCAAGCAGCTCGACCCCTGCCGTGGTGCGCCGGGCCAGCGCCGCCAGGGTGGTACCCCGGCTTTGCAAAGTTTTCAGCGCTTCATCAAAAGGTGTCAGATTGCCGCCAATCTCACGCATCCACTGCACATTGCCAATGACATAGTCCACGCCGTCCACCGTGCCTTGGAGCCCCTTGCCGGGCGCGGACACGATCTGGCTGACCGATGGCAAGGCCAGGTGTTTCTCTTGCGCCGCTTCGACCACGGCGCGCGCCAAGGGGTGGCTGCTGCCGCTCTGGATGGCGGCTGCCAGGCCCAGCCATGGCGCTTCATCTTCGCCGGGCAGCACCACAAAGTCGGTCAGGCGGGCGTGGCCCACGGTGAGCGTGCCGGTTTTGTCAAACACCACCACCTGCGCTTTGTGGGCCAGCTCCAGCGCCTGGGCATCCTTGATCAAAATACCATGCTGGGCCGCCACACCGGTGCCCGCCATGATGGCCACCGGCGTGGCCAGCCCCAGAGCGCACGGGCAGGCAATCACCAGCACCGTCACCGCGTGGATCACCGCCAAGTCAAACGCATGGCCGGTGAGCCACCAGCCCAGAAATGTCAGCGCTGCCAGCACCAGCACCACCGGCACAAATACCGCGCTGACCTGGTCCACTAGTCGCTGGATCGGTGCCTTGCCGGCCTGGGCGTCTTCCACCAGGCGGATGATGTTGGCCAGCACGGTATCAACCCCCACCGCTTTCACCGTCACGATGACGCGGCCGTCACCATTGAGCGTGCCACCGGTGACCCGATCACCCACCGCTTTGGCCACTGGCAGCGGCTCACCGGTCAGCATCGATTCATCCACCTGGGTCTGGCCTTCTTGCACCAGTCCGTCCACCGCAAAGCGTTCGCCGGGGCGCACCACCAGCTCGTCACCGGCCAGTACTTCGTCAATCGGCACATCCACTTCACCGTCGAGCCCTAGCAGGTGGGCCACATCGGGGCGCAGCTTATGCAGAGCGCGGATGGCCGAGGTGGTTTGCCGCTTGGCGCGGGCTTCGAGCCATTTGCCCAGCAGCACCAGGGTGATGACGACGGCCGAAGCTTCAAAGTACAGGTGAGGCAGGGAATCGGCGGGCGACTTGAGCCACAACCAAACCGACAGCAGCCAGCCCGCCGTGGTGCCAATCGACACCAGTAAATCCATGTTGCCGCTGCGTGCCAGCAGCGCGTGCCAGCCTGCCTTGTAAAAGCGTGCGCCCAAAATGAACTGCACCGGCGTGGCCAGCGCAAACTGCAGCCACGCTGGCAGCATCCAGTGCAGGCCGAACCAGTTGCCCAGCATGGGCAGCATCAACGGCAGTGACAGCGCCAGGCCGAAGCCCACCGGGGCAAAACCTGCCCAGGCTGACTCGGACGACGCATCAATGGCGGCGTTGGCCGCCACCGGCTCGTAACCCGCATCACGCACCGCGCGCTTGAGCCGTGCTTCGATCTGCTCAGACGGTGCCACCATGATGCGGGCGGATTCGGTGGCCAGATTGACCGCCACATCCTGCACTCCAGGCACTTTTTTCAGGGCGCGCTCCGCCCGGGCCACACACGAGGCGCAGGTCATGCCGTGGATGCCCAGGTCAATGCGCAGGCAGGCTTCGCCAGAATTCAGGGTTGTCATGGGGTAAAAATGGGCTCCAGATGCGACACAGTTCACAATACGCGCTTTGCAATCACCCTATTTTCCGAGGTTTTGTATGAAATACAGTTTCCACGTAGAAGGCATGACTTGCGAGCACTGTGAAAAGGCTGTGGTGCGCGCGGTGCGCCAGCTCGATCGTAGCGCCCAGGTGGTCGCAGACCGCACCCAGAACAAGGTCGAGGTGGATTCCAGCGCCTCAGCGCAGGACATCACCCAGGCCATTGTGGACGAAGGCTACAAGGTCGTGACCTGACCGATGGCGGCAGAACTGGATTGGCCGATGGAACAGGTCACTGACCTGTACCCGTCACTCCAAGAGGTGACACCCAGTCTGGCTGAGGTCAGCGCGTTGCTGCAGCCCATGACGGTGCCTGCCGATACCGTGCTATTCAGCGAAAACGCGGCCTGCCAGGGTTTTCCGTTGGTCATCGAGGGTGAAATCAAGGTCTCTCGTCACTCGGGTGACGGACGCTCGCTGGAGTTGTACCGGGTGGTGCCCGGTGAATTGTGTCTGGTGTCCAGTGCCAGTCTGTTTCGCGCTGAGCCGCTGTCAGCCTTTGGTATCACCACCAAGCCCAGCACGTTTTTCCTCATCCGCCCTGACCTGTTCAAGCGCTGGATCGAGACTCCGGCATTTCGCAACGATGTGCTGGGCTTGTTCGCCGAGCGCATGGCCGATTTGACCGCTCTGGTGGACGCTGTGGCTTTCCATAGGCTGGACCGTCGACTGGCGGCTGCCTTGCTGGGGCGGGGCCAGCAGCTCGCCATCACACACCAGGCGCTGGCGGACGAATTGGGCACCGTGCGTGAGATGGTGACACGCCTGTTGCGCCGTTTTGAGCGCGACGGCTGGGTGACGCTGGGGCGCGAGCAGATCACCATCGTCAACAGCGCGGCATTGCGTGCGCTGGTCAGCAGCAATCTGAATTGAGGCCTACCATGGCCTCTGGCAGGCACTGATTTAGGCAGTGGACCTGAGAGGTTGGCGCTTGGGTGACTTGAGTCACAGATCAAATGCACCTGCCCGGCGTTTAATTCGTCCGTCATCCATTTTTCGGCCGTTCTACTTTTTCAAGGAGTTTTCATGAAAGCAAACGTTGGCGGTATTGACCGCATTCTGCGAATCGTTGTCGGTCTGGTGCTGATTGGCCTGACCCTCAATCACACCATCGGTGTTTGGGGCTGGATTGGCGTAGTGCCATTGGCCACGGGCGCCGTGGGCTTCTGCGCGCTCTATCCACTGCTGGGCATCAACACCTGCCCGAAGAAATAATTCACCGGCGGCCCCGCTGCCTTTTGAATTCAAAGATGCCTGCCAGGATTCTGTTTCTGGCAGGCATGTTTTTAAGTTTTGATAGCAGCTAGCCCATGTCGCAAAAGGGCTAGAAGGCAATTTGTTGCATAAATCGTGAACTCGCAATCACGAACCTGACCCCGCAGCCGACGCGTGCCCTTCAGCTTCCCGCCAGCTGGATGCTCCAAAAGGTCAGAAATCCGCCAAACAGCACCAGCGTCGAGATCGGCTTTTCTTCCACCTCATGCGCTTCCATGAGCAATTCTTCGGTGACCAAATAGAGCAACGCCGCCGCACTGAAGGCCAGTGTGCCGCCGATCACGGCATGTGAGGCTCCGGCAAGCAGCAGGTTGCCCAGTACCGCAAAGCACAACACCGTCAGCCCCAGCGCACCAGAAATAGCCACAATGCGCCAGCCAGCCGTAGCGCCGGATGTGAGTGCCAGCCCCAGAAACAGCAGCTCCACCGACAAGCCCAGCGCCAGAATGGTTCCGGTTTCACCCCCGGCAGCAAAACCCGCGCCGATGATGAAACCGTCAGTGGCCACGTCGATAAAGGTGGCGAGCAACAATCCCGTGCTCAATCCTTTGGCCGCACCCGAAAGGCTGGCGGCGTGTTCCAAGCGCATCGTCCACAGCTTCAGGGCGTACATGAACAGGCTGCCCAGCGCAAACGAGCCCGCCAGCACGAGGCCTGGCGCATGTTCCCGGCTGATTTCGGGTAAGAGTTCTACTGCCAGCGCCGCCAGTACGACACCAGCTGCAAAGTGCTGAATCAGGCTGCGCGTGGAATGACTGGGGGTCCAGAAAGCGGCGAGAACGCCACCTGCCAGGGCAATCAGGGCGGGAATGCCCATGATCAGAAATTGATGTGTATTCATTGAGTTCCAGAATCAGCCACTAAGCCCGAGAGTTTGCCGTAGATTCAGGCTCAGTCAAACTACAACTCTTTCCAGATGGATTTCTTCTGGCGGTAGCCACCATGGTGGTCGTCGTGATGTCCATCAAGGTTGCCGTAACCCATCTTTAACGTAAGAATTATGTAAGGTGGTTGTTTTGTACCTTTTCAACGTTGTAAGTTGTTGATTTATATAGGTGGTTCGTCTCCTGTTTTTGATTTTCGTTTTGTTGTGCCATAATAGTTTTGGCTTCTTGGT
>CAIVHU010000102.1 GCA_903905735.1 uncultured beta proteobacterium | reverse complement strand
GCCCAAGCCCAAGCCCAAGCCCAAGCCCAAGCCCAAGCCCAAGCCCAAGCCCAAGCCCAAGCCCAAGCCCAAGCCCAAGCCCAAGCCCAAGCCATTGATCCCTGCCTGACAATCCTCACCTTTAAGTCACTGCCGACTGCCTCATGACCCAATTCATCCGTCACTACCTGCTGAGCTTGCAGTTTTTCACCCGCATCCCCATCACCGGTTCGCTGGCCGCTTGGGTGGGTTACAGCCCGGCCATGTTGCGCGCCAGTGCCGGGCACTTTCCGGGTGTCGGCGTGCTGGTGGGTGCGCTGGTGGCGGCGTTCACGGCAGGGCTGTTGATGCTGCTGCCAGAAACCGGCTCGGCACCGCTGGTGGCCGCCGCCCTGGGCACGGTGCTCTCGGTGTTGCTCACAGGCGCGTTTCATGAAGACGGCCTGGCCGATGTGGCTGACGGGTTGGGCGGCAGTGATGACCGGAATCGCTCGCTGGAGATCATGAAAGACTCGCGAGTGGGCGCGTTTGGTGCCATTGCGGTGGTGCTGGCGCTGATGTGCAAAGTGGCGCTGCTCGGGCTGCTGGGCGAGGTGAGTGCGCCGCTACTGGTGCTGGCGCTGTTTGTGGCGCATGTGGTGTCGCGCACCTGGCCGTTGCTCACCATCCGGCTGCTGAAGCACGTGGGGGACGCGGCGGGCTCCAAGTCCAAGCCGCTGGCAGACCAGATCAGCCTGGGCGCGTTGGCCACCGGTTTTACTTGGCTTTTTCTGGCTCTAGCCCTCACGATATATGTGCAAGCAGCTACTGATTTTGTAGCTCTTGATCTGTCCAGTGCAGCCTTGTTGCAGGCTCTGGCGGTTGCGCTGGTGGCCTCGCTGCTGGCCTGGGTCTGGATGACGCGCTGGTTCGCCCACCGTCTGGGCGGATTCACCGGCGATTGTCTGGGTGCCACGCAGCAGGTGTGCGAGCTGGCGTTTTACCTTGGGCTGGCGGTGAGTTTTTGATGTCTGCGGTTGCCGCGAACCTGCCGCTTGCCACTGCCACTGTCGGCTCTGGCGGTTCGGCCACGTTGACTCTCGTGCGCCACGCACAGCCGTTGGTGGCACCGGGCAGGTGTTACGGCGCGCTGGACATGCCAGCCGATGCCACCGCCACCCAGCAAACTGCCCAAGCGCTGGCGCAACAGCTGCCAAGCGGCGTGCAAGTGATCAGTTCACCACTACAAAGATGCGAGCTACTCGCTCAATATCTAGAAGGGCTGAGGACCGATTTGGTCTATAAAACCGATGCGCGCCTGGTCGAGATGAATTTCGGAAGTTTTGAAGGTCAGCGCTGGGACAGCATCGACCAGCAGGCTTATGCAGCGTGGACGGCTGATTTCTGGCAGCACCGTTTTGGCGGTCTGGAGAGCGTGGCCGATGTCATGGCGCGGGTGGCCAGCGCGTGGGACGAGGCCGTGGTTTTGGACCAATCGCAGGTCTGGATCACCCATGCCGGCGTGATTCGCGCTGCCACCTTGCTGTCGCAAGGCGTGCGCCGCATTGAACAGGCCACCGACTGGCCGCAAGCCGCCCCCGCGTTTGGGCAATCGGTGGCGCTGGCATTGCGCGGCCAGGGCGTTCAACCGCCAATCAGCTGAACATCGACACATCTGCCAGTGCAGCCACGTCTGGCGCGTTGTCAAACAGGTCTTGCGGGTTCAGCCTGAGCAGCGTCAGCAGCACCATGGGCAACTTGTCTGCGGTTTCGGTGGTGAGTTGGCCCCCAGCGTCTGCCAGGCGCGCTGCCAGATGCAGCACCGCCGCCAGTCGTGAAAATTGACGCCCTGTCAGCGGTTGCGCGCCTTGGCGCAGACCCAGCACCAGCGCCTGCGGAAAGTCCCAGTGCTGGGCCAACTCGGCGGTGACTTCACCCTCATCAAAGCCCACCAGGCGTCGCTGATTTAGCCAGCGCATGGCGCTGCCGTCCGATTCTGTCTCGATGGCATACAGATACTCCGGGCGCGCCTGCACCACGCTTAAGCCTCCCAGACGCAGCATCATGCCGCACAGCCAGGCTTCCTGGTCATCCACCTCGCACAGGTCGGCCAGCCACTGGGCGTAGCCCGCGCACAGCAGGCTGTAATGCCAAAAGGCCATGCGATCCATGCCCGGGGGAAAGTGGCAGGTGCGTGCCAGGCAGAGCGACAGGGCGCGGTTGCGCACCATCGACACACCCACCACGCTGACCGCGCGCTCCAGCGTATCGACCGAGCCCGACAGGCCAAACATGGCGCTGTTGGCCATGCGCAGCAGGGATGCGGTCAGCGTCGGGTCTTTTTTGATGATGCGACACACGTCGAAGGTGTCAACATCGTCGTCGCTCAGGGTGCGGATCAGTGCCTGCCCGGCCTCGGGCATCACCGGCCATGCCACAGACTGGATCAGACTCGGCAAATCGGTAAACGGTGCGCGGTCGGGCGTGCTCATGCGGTGACCTTGAGTTGTGTCTTGGGTGAAAAGTCGCAAGAGGAGGCCACCGCGCATTCCCAGCAACGCGGGGTACGCGCCTGGCAGATATAGCGCCCGTGCAGGATCAGCCAGTGGTGTGCGTCGGTCATGTACGCCTTGGGAATGCGCTTGAGCAGCTTGAGTTCCACCTCCAGTGGCGTCCTGCCAGTGGCCAGGCCGGTGCGGTTGCCGACGCGGAAAATATGCGTGTCCACCGCCATGGTGGGCTCGCCAAACGCCACGTTGAGCACCACATTGGCGGTTTTGCGGCCAACGCCGGGCAAGGCTTCGAGCGCCTCACGCGTGCGCGGCACCTGGCCGCCGTGCTGGTCCACCAGCATCTGGCAAGTTTGCAGCAAATGCTTGGCCTTGTTGCGGTACAGGCCGATGGCCTTGATGTAACTCTCCAGCCCGTTTTGCCCCAGAGCCAGCAACTTCTGTGGGGTATTAGCTACCAGAAACAGAGCGCGCGTGGCTTTGTTGACGCTCACATCGGTGGCCTGCGCCGACAGCAGCACGGCCGCCAGCAGCTCAAACACGCTGGCAAATTCCAGCTCGGTCTGCGGCTGCGGGTTGGCCTGCGCCAGCGTGGCAAAAAAGGTCTGGATCTGGGCGGGTGACATACGTGGTGGGGTGCGGAGCGAATCAGTCACAATTTACCCCATTTAGCGGCTGCCACGCCCTGCAAACAGTGACGAGTGTGGCTTGAAAGCCGCTTTTTGACACATATTGATTGAAAGCCTTGCCCCATGCAATTTGCCGACCGCCTGCAAAACGTCGAAACCTCCGCCATCCGTGAACTTTTCAAGCTGCTGGGCAAGCCCGGCATCATCAGCTTTGCCGGTGGCTTTCCTGACCCGGCGCTGTTTGATGCCACCGGCATTGCCCAGGCCAGCGCGGCCGTGCTGGCCAACCACCCCGGCCCGGTGCTGCAATACGGCGCCACCGAAGGCTACGGCCCACTGCGCGAAGGCATCAGCACGTTCATGGCGGGCAAGGGCAGCACGGTCGCGCCAGACGGCCTGATCGTCACCACCGGCAGCCAGCAGGCGCTGGATCTGATTGGCAAATGCATGATCTCGCCCGGTGACAAGGTGATCGTCGAGGCGCCCACGTTCCTGGCGACCATCCAGTGTTTCCGGCTGTACGGCGCGCACATCATCGGCGCGCCGATTGATGCCAATGGCGTGGACGTGGACAAGCTCGAAGCCCTGATCAACCAACACAAGCCGAAGCTGGTGTACCTGATTCCGACCTTTGGCAACCCCAGCGGGGCCACGTTGAGCCTGGCGCGGCGCAAACGCATCCTTGAAATCGCCGTGCGCACCCAAACGCTGGTGGTGGAAGACGACCCGTATGGCGAGCTGTATTTTGACCAGGCCCCGCCGCCCAGCCTGTTGGCCCTGAGCGACGGCGTGCCCGGCAGCCGCGACTGGCTGGCGCATTGCGGCTCTTTCAGCAAAATACTGTCGCCCGGCCTGCGGGTAGGCTGGATGATTGCCCCGCCCGAACTGCTGGCCAAAGCGGTGATGTGCAAACAGTTCAGCGACGCGCACACCAGCAACCTGACGCAAGCCATCTGCGCGCAGTACCTGACCATGGACCGCCTGAACGCCACCCTGGCCGTGGTGCGCCAAACCTACGCCGAGCGCGCCCGCGTCATGGCAGAGTGTTTGAAGCACGACCTGGCCGACGCGATTGACTTCAACGCCCCGCAAGGCGGCATGTTCTTCTGGGCGCGGTTGACCGGTGCCAACGGCCAATGTGCCAATGCTGCCGACTTTGCCAAACGCGCCATTGACCAGTTGGTGGCTTTTGTGCCCGGCGCGCCGTTTTACGCACATGACCCCGACCCGGCCACGCTGCGCCTCTCGTTTGCCACGGCGGATGTGGCGAAAATCGCCGAAGGCATCGGCCGCCTGAAGCTGGCGCTGGATTGATTTATATACGAAATTGGCCTCTAGCCCTCTTCCAACGGGGCTGAGAAGCTATCAAAAAAATAGTCGCTGACGAGTTCGTCGGTGGTATGTTCCGAGAAGCAGATGCAGTTACGGCCCTCGTTTTTGGCCTTGTACATCGCCGCATCAGCCCATTTGGTGAGCTCTTCGGCATGGGCGGTGGTGCTGGTGAACACCACCACGCCAATACTGGCCGTACAGCGGTGCTCAATGTGCTGGGCGGGGTTGCGGCGCTTGTGTACCGGCAGCGAGTAAGTGCTGGCCATGGCTGTCTTGATTTTTTGGGCCACCGTCTGAGCGTATTGCCGGGCTTTTTGCCAGTCGGTGTCTAGCTCGGTGAGCAGCACCACAAATTCGTCGCCGCCAAAGCGCGCTACCGTGTCCGCCTCGCGCACGCATTTCTTGAGTCGGTCCGCGGCTTCTATCAACAGCAGATCGCCCACCGCGTGGCCGTGGATGTCGTTGAGCGGTTTAAAGTTGTCCAGGTCCAGAAACATCAGCGCCCCAAATTGGCCGCTACGCCGGTTGGCTGAAATCGCCTGGCGCAGGCGGTCATCGAGCAGGCGGCGGTTGGGCAACGTGGTCAGGGTGTCGTAAAACGCCAGATGGCGGATTTTGAGTTCCATGCGTTTGCGCTCGGTGATGTCGCGAATCGACACATGGACTGCCGGTTCACCGTCAAATTCAATGGCGGTGCCCTGCACCTCCACGTCGATGGGGCTGCCGTTCAGCCGCAGGAAGCGCGCTTCGGCGCTGGGCGGCAGCGGCTCGCCTCTTTCGATGCTGCGCAAGCGTGACATCTGGGCGTTCAGGTCTGACGGGTCAATCAGATCGGTGGTGCGCTTGCACAGCAGGCTTTGCACATCGGGCGCGCCAAACAGCTTGAGCGCTGCCGGGTTGGCATACATGATGTGGGTGTGCCGGTGTACCAGAATGGCCTCGGGCGTCCAGTCGATCAGGGTGCGGTAGCGGTCCTTGCTGGCTTTCAGGGCCAATTGCATGGCCTTCTGTGCGGTGATGTCCTGCACAATGCCCAGCGCGCTCAAGGACGTACCGTCTGGTGCGAACGCCAGCTCGGCCCGCTGGCGAACCCAGCGCACGGTGCCCTCGACCATGATGCGATGCTCGCGGTCAAAAATGCCTTTTTCCTGCGCTTGATGCCAGGCCTGCGCCACGCCAGGGCGGTCACTTTCATGCACCAGCACCATGTAATCCCGGTAATGGAGGCGGGTGCCAACTGGTACACCGAGAACTTTGCAGGCCTGGGGCGAGGGCGTGATCTCGTCGGCTGCAATGTCACTGACCCAACTGCCGACATTGGCGACACTTTGCGCACGCTCCAGCAGAGTGGCGTTTTTCTCCAGCAATTGGGTGTATTGCGCCAGCTCGTTGCGCATGGTGTGGACCTCGCCCAACTGGCGCTGGTAGGCCCGCAAGACAAAGCCCGCGAGCGCAGCCGACAAGGCATAGAGGACGACCATGAGGTTGATACGGGTCAACGGCATATCCGTACCCAGCAACAGAATCAGGATCGAGCCAAGCACCAGTGCTGCCGCCACGTAACGCAGCAGCGCAGGTGTTGACTCTCGCCCGCTGGTTGTGTGGGTCAGGACGCTCATGGCGACAAAGCCCCGGCATTACCCGAATTGGTCACGTCCTCACCCGTTTTTCTGGCAGCCTGCGTGTGCCGCCTGGTTTTTTGTCTAGGAAAATCTTGAATCTTGGCAGATTCTAAGGGGCAATTCGCTGTACCGCAGTGTGGGGATGGGGCTCAGAGCGGATCCACATGCACCTGCAGCCACCACTCCAGCAGCGCCAGGTGCCACAGTTTGCTGCCGTTGATACGGGTGAAGGCTTCGGGGCCTTCGGGGTCGGCAAGCAGCTTCTCGACATAGTCGCGCTGGTAGAGGCCGCGTTTCAGGCAAGCCTCGGACAGCAGAATCTCGCGCATTTTGTCCAGAAATGCCCCGCGCACGTAGCGCAGCGCCGGCACCGGAAAGTAGCCCTTGGGCCGGTCGATGACCGAATCGGGGATTAGCCCGCGTGCGATGGCTTTGAGCGGGAACTTGCCGCCTTCCTTGAGCTTGAGCGCGGGCGGCATCTTGGCGGCCAGCTCGACCAGCTCGTGGTCCAGAAACGGCGTGCGCACCTCCAGGCCCCAAGCCATGGGCATGTTGTCCACACGTTTGACGGGGTCGTCCACCAGGAGCGTGGTGGCATCAAAACGCCAGACTTCGTCCAGAAACTCGTCGGCTTGCGGTTTGGCCAGCTCGGCGGCCACCAACGTGGAAGTGACATCACCCACCTGAAACGCGGGCGTGATCATTTGCAGGTATTCGGCATGGTCGCGGTCAAAGTAGTGCTGGCTGAAGCGCTGCAACGGTGTGCCTTGTGCCGCGTCCATCTCGGGATACCAAAAATAGCCGCCAAATACCTCGTCGGCACCCTGGCCCGACATCACCACCTTGACGTCTTTCGAGACTTTTTCGCTCAACAGGTAAAACGCGATCACGTCATAACTGGCCATCGGCTCGGTCATCTGTTCCACCGCTTCGGGCAGACGCGTGAGCACCTCGCTGTTGGGGATGCTGTATTGCTTGTGCCGGGTCTTGAAATGCTCGGCCACCTGGTCGGAAAACTCGAACTCATCGGCCTTCTCGGTGCCGCTGCCCATGTCTTCGAAGCCGATCGAAAAGGTGCGCAGGTCTTTGACATGGTCGGCCAGCAAGCCCACCAGCAGGCTGGAATCAAGCCCGCCAGAGAGCAACACACCCACCGGCACGTCAGCGGCCAGCAGGCGGCGCTCCACGCTTTTGTCCAGCGCGCTGCGGGTGGCTTGCAGCCACTGATCTTCGGGCAACTCCTGAGCCGGGCGGGTGGCATCCAGCGTCCAGTAAACCTGCTGGTCCATGCTGCCGTCGGGGTTGATCGTCAGCGTGGTGGCGGGCGGCAACTTGCGCACCCCATTCAGGACGGTGCGCGGCGCGGGCACCACCGTGTGCAGGGTGAAATGGTGGTGCAGTGCCACGGTGTCCAGCGTGGTATCAACCCCGCCACCGGCCAGCAGCGCGGGCAGGCTCGACGCAAAGCGCAGGCGGTGGCAATCCTGATTCAAATACAACGGCTTGATGCCAAAGCGGTCGCGTGCCAGAAAAAACTGGCCGCTGCGCTGGTCCCAGATGGCAAAGGCAAACATGCCCTTGAAGCGCTTGACGCAGTGGTCGCCCCAGGCGTGGTAGCTTTTGAGGATGACTTCACTGTCACCTTCGCTGAAAAAGTGGTAGCCCATCGCCTGCAGCTCGCTGCGCAGCTCGCGGTAGTTGTAGATGGTGCCGTTGAACACCAGCGTGAGCTGCAGCGTGGCATCCACCATCGGCTGGTGCGCGTGGGCTGACAGGTCGATGATCGACAGGCGGCGGTGGCCCAACCCCACCGGGCCGTCGCTGTAGGTGCCGGCATGATCCGGGCCCCGGCGCTTGAGTTGGTCTGACATGCGGGCAATGGCCGCCATGTCGGGGGTTTGGCCGTCAAAGCGCAGTTCGCCACAAATGCCGCACATCAGCGTGTCTCCTCGTCGGCCACCACAATCACCGGCGCAAAGCCGCCGCCCGGGGTGCGAAAGTTGGTGGTCTGCCCGCTGTACATGCGCGCGGCCAGCAGCTGGACCTGGCCGCCATACGTGAAGGCGCGGATGTCAAATTTGAGATCGGTGAGCACGCCGTCCACATCAATCATGCGCTCGGACGGCGGCACCAGGGCTTGCGCCACGAAGTCACCCTGCAAAATCTCGGCCCAGACCCGGCGGGTGAGTTTGTCGCCCCGGTAAGCGGCCTTGGCACCGTAACCGGCGACCGGTTTGAAAAACAGTTGACGGCGTTGCGCCCAGAGTTCGTCGGCGCGCTCGGGCGTCACCAGGCGGGTGGTGGGCACACTGGTCGACAGCAGCTGGCGGTCAGCGGCAGTGGTACCCCAGGTGGCCAGCAGCGTGTCCTGGCTCAGCGCAATCAGGTTGCGTTTGTCGGCCAGCAGGGCGTGACCATGGGGGTGGGGCGTGAGCACCAACGCACCGGCCGCGTAGGCCTGGCGCAGCGGCTTATGCGCAGGTTCTTCCAGGTAAAAGTCGGTCAGGCGGTTGTAGACCATGTCCACTGGCGTGTTCTGGTACAGCAAGCGCCCACCCACCCATTGCAGTTCGCTCGGGTCGGCAATATGCGCCTGCTTGCCATGCTGGGCAAACAGCTGGCGAAACAGTTCGAACTCCGGGGCCAGGTACTGCGCTTGGGGGGCGCTGTCCACGATCATCACGTTGTGCCAGGGCCGGTCGCCGCGTTGCAGTCGCCATTCGGCGGCAAACATGTCAAAAACGGTCTGTGCCAAGGCACTTTGCTGGGCGCTGGTCACAAAAGCGCCGCCAAGTTCCTCGCAACACGCCACCTGCGCGCGCGCCAGGGCGGCGTTGAGCAGCAGGCCCCCGGCATTGGTGTTGATCTCGATGAGCTGCGGCCCCTGGCGGCTCAGGTGAAAGTCATAACCCATGCACACGCCCTGCGGGCCCCAGGCAGGCTGCGCCACCGGCAGCGCGCGCGACAAGGCCTGGGCCTGGTAGCCGGGCAGGGATGCTACGCGTTCTATAGCTGCTACCAAAGAGCTGATCTGGGCTTGCACCTTTTCTGACACAAAAACCACACTGCTGGAAAACAGGTTGGGCCGGGTCTTGAGCAGCTTGTCGGTCAGGCCCTGCAGGCTGGGGTCCGCCTCCAGTTGTTCGCGCAGGCGCTCTTTGTTCAGGGTTCGGCAATAACAGTCGCGGTTCAGGGCCTCGGCAGGGCTGAGGCTCAGGGCGGGTTCAGGGGGGTAGGTGGTGGTCATGAAAGCACAAAATTCTGGGATGGATCACCGCGTGGGGTTCAGCAGCAGGCACATCGATGGGCGCGCCATGCATCTAAAGTGATCATCCGCTGATTCTGCCTGAGTACGGGAAACCGGGTGCAAGGCGGGTGTGATTCAAACCCATGTGTTGCTTCAAGAAATGACATCAGGGGCAAGGAGGTCTTGGCAATGCATGCCCAATCAGCCGGGCGAGGCGCCTTGCTACGTGTCCCCCGGTCGCTGCGCGACCTCCTCCTTGACCTCCGCAAAGCGCATCACCCGACTGATTTGTTGCGGTTGTAGGTCGGCTGGCTGGGGAGATTCATGAACAGCCTGCTCTGACCAAGCATCCAACCAAATCGCGTTGTCCAGCAAGAAAGGTGCCCCCCAACAGCCGCCAGGCGCGGTGATTGGGTGATGCGACCGGGCTTCGGGGGGAAAGGCGCGCGCCCTCAGTCGGTGGCGTTCTGATCCATCAGTCTCGCGCGTGTTTTCACCCCGAAACCGCATGCGCATCACCCAGTCGCCGTGCCGGGTACAACATGAAGCATTGGTTTCGAGAGACACGACACCAGTCTGAGTCGTCCCTTTAGTCGATCGGGTCGATGCAGGTGCAGGCCGCCTGCGCTACCATGCGGCGCTGCTCGCACGGCGCTTTTTCAGTCACCACCAAGGACGTTTTTGACATGAAACACATTGCCAATCACCACGCGTCAAGGCGGCATTTGATGCAATCGGGCTTGGGCCTGTTGGCTGGTGCCGCTCTGCTGACCGGGCAACGCGCCCAGGCCCAAACCACCTCGGTGGCCACACCCAGCCCGGCCGAGATGGAGCGCATCGCGCCCGAGTTGCCAGCGCTGGGCAGCGCGATTCGCCTGCCCGATGTGGCGCTGCTTGACGGCGGTGTGTTCAAAGCGGCGCAAGCGCAGGGGCAGATCACGGTGGTGTACTGGTGGGCCAGCACCTGCCCGTTTTGCGCCCAGCAAAGCCCCGAGATGCAGAAGTTCTGGCAGGCTTACCAGGGCAAGGGCCTGCAGTTTCTGGCCTTGTCGGTGGACAAGAACCCGCAGGATGCGCAGGTTTATCTGTCCAAAAAAGGCTACACCTTCCCGTCAGCCTGGGTCAGCCCCGAGGTGCACAAGATTCTGCCCAAGCCCAAGAGCTTGCCCATCACACTGGTGCTGGGGCGCGATGGCCGGGTGCTGCAGGCTGAAAAAGGCCAGCTGTTCCCGGAAGATGTGGCGCAACTGGCTCAATGGTTAAAATAGGCTCCAGCCCTTATGGAGCAAGTGCAAGCAGCTATCAAAAGTGTATTGACTCAATGACCTGCCAAGGTGGCATTCTCCCGGTCAACGCCGGGGCAACGACAGCGTAGCGGCCAGCCCGCCCGTGGCGCGGTTGGCCAGTAGCAGCTCGCCACCATGCATCAGCGCGATGTCGCGCACGATGGACAGGCCCAGCCCCACACCGTCACCGGACTGGCTGCGCGACGGGTCTATGCGGTAGTAGGGTTCGGTGACCCGGCCCATCTCGTGTACCGGAATGCCCGGCCCCTGGTCTTCCACCGTGAGCATGAGCGCGGTGGCGCTGTCATCGACACGGATGCCGGCGCTGCCACCGTGTTTGAAGGCGTTGTCGATCAGGTTTTGCAACGCCCGGCGCAAGGCAGACAGGCGGCCGTTGTAGGGCTGAAGTGCCTGGCCCTGAATCTGGATGCTGCGCCCCAGCACCCGGGCATCGTCGGTCATGCTCTCCAGCAGGGCGTTGATGTCGATGGGGCGCAGCACCTCGTTGGTTTGCAGTGCACGCAGGTAGCCCAGCGTGGTGTCGATCATGGTCGCCATGGCTTGCAGGTCGGCCCCCATCTGCTCACGCAAGGGGGCATCGTCGATCAGCTCAGTGCGCAGGCGCAGGCGTGTCAGCGGCGTGCGCAAGTCATGTGACACGGCGGCCAACGCCCGGGCGCGCTCGCTCACCAGCCGCTGGATGCGCGTTTGCATGCGGTTGAACGCCTGCGCGGCGCGGCGCGTTTCCAGGCTGCCAAGTTCTGGCAGCGGTGGCGCGTCCAGGTCGTGTCCCAGGGTGTCGGCGGCCTGGGCCAACTGCTGCAGCGGTCGGGTGGCCTGACGCACGGCGAGCATCACCACGGCCATGACAACAGCCAAGGTCAACACCAGTTGAACGATCAGGCGGTTGGACAGCGCGGGTGCACCGGACCCAGGCCCGCTGTGAACCGTGATGCGCGTCCACTGGCCGTCTGCCAGCCGCACATCAAAGCTGCGCTGGGCCGCATCGCCCAAGGGTCCGCCACCTGCAGGGCCGACATGGCGAACCTGCCGCCCACTGCCCAGCCGCTGGGCGATCAGGCTGCCGATGGCACCACGCGGTTCGATCTGCGACACCTGGCTGTCTGGGACGAGCGCCACGCTCACGTCGCTGTCCTGCAAAGCGGGCAGGGTGGTGACGCGCTGCTGCGGCGCGGTGGCTTCCAGCACGCGGATGGTGCGCACGATCTGGTCGACAAAGTTTTGCCCGCGCGCCTGCATCACCACCGCCGAACGCTCTCCCCATTGCAGCCACAGGCTCACCCCCTGCGCCACCAGCAGGCCCGCCAGCAGAATCAGCGCCATGCGCGCCGACAGGCCGGACGGCAGGGCGCGCCAGAGCGGGCGCTCGGGTGGTGGCGGATTCACGGGCATGCGCCGCGCGCTTGCACGCTGGCGGCCAGCACGTAGCCTTCTCCGCGCACGGTCTGGATCAGCTGCGGCTCGCGGCTGTCGTCACGCAGGCGCTGGCGCAGGCGGCTGACCTGCACGTCAACGGCGCGGTCATAGGCTTCGGCCTCGCGGCCGTGGATCATCTCGATGAGCTGGTCGCGTGTGACCACCCGGTTGGGGTGCTCCAGCAGGATGCGCAGCAGCCGGAATTCGCCGCCAGACAGGGGTACGGCCACGCCGTCTGGCGCGGTCAGGAGGCGCTCGGCAGTGTCCAGACACCATCCGGCAAACACCAGACAGCGCACCGGCTCGGGCTGCAGATTGGGCGGCAGCGAGCGCGTGCGCCGCAAGATGGCTTTGATGCGCGCCAGCAGCTCACGCGGGTTGAAGGGTTTGACCAGGTAGTCATCGGCACCCATTTCGATGCCGACAATGCGGTCGGCTTCTTCACCTCGGGCGGTGAGCATGATCACCGGCAGGCTGGACTTGGCGCGCAGATCGCGGCACAGTGTCAGGCCGTCGGCGTCGGGCAGCATCAGGTCCAGCACCAGCAAATCGACGGCGTGGCGCTCCAGCATCTGCCACATCTCGCGCCCGCCGGCGGCGGCGATGGCCTCAAAGCCGTTGCGCGCCAGGTACTCCACCAGCAGGTGGCGGATGTCGGGCTCGTCGTCAACAATCAGGATGCAGTCGCTTTTTTCCATGACAAGGTGTAAAACACGGGTTGTGGCGAGCGTACCCCCAGCCGGGGCTGGCCCGGCTGCATGGGCCCCGGCGAGTTTTGTAACGCACTGTAACGCAGCGTCGGTATGCAACACGACGATGCAAAAAAGCACTTGTCGCCCCACTTGTCATTGACACGATTGCAGTCAAATAGCTTTCAAGGATGCAGGCAAGCTGCCATCCGCTTTCAACCAACCAAGGAGTTCATCATGAAAACCTCTACCCCTCTCAAAGGCCTGACACTGACCGCTGCGCTGACTGCAGCCTTGTCAGTTTCTGTCTTGGCGCAAACCGGCCCAGGTCCTGGCGCTGGCATGGGCGCAGGTCCCGGTGCGGGCCAGATGATGGGCCCGGGTGCCGGGATGCGCGGCATGCGTTTTGACAAGACGAATACCCCCGGCTGGGCCCTGATGACCGCCGAAGAACGCGCCGCCAATCAGGCCAAAATGCGCGCCGTCAAGACCTATGATGAATGCACGGCCTTGCGAGACCAGCAGCACCAGGCCATGCAGGAGCGCGCCAAAGAAAAAGGCGTGACCCTGATGGTGCCGCGCCAGAACGCTTGTGACCGAATGAAAGCGCGTGGCTGGATCAAGTAAGTCTGCTGTCGCAGGCTGAGGATGGCTGATGCAAAAAATGCTTCCAGCCATTATGAATAAAGCGCTGGAAGCTATATTAGTAGTAGCATTTAGGCCCGCTCGTACCAGCTCTTGCTGCGGTTGACGATGTTCACCACCAGCAGCATCACCGGCACCTCGATCAGCACGCCAACCACGGTGGCCAGTGCTGCGCCTGAGTCGAAGCCAAACAGGCTGATGGCGGCGGCCACGGCCAGCTCGAAAAAGTTGGACGCGCCAATCAGCGCCGACGGGCAGGCAATGTTGTGTTTTTCACCCACTACGCGGTTGAGCCAGTAAGCCAGCCCTGCGTTGAACGCCACCTGAATCAGGATCGGCACCGCCAGCAGCGCGATGATGAGCGGCTGCTTCAAGATCGCTTCCCCCTGAAATGCAAACAGCAGAACCAGCGTGGCCAGCAGCGCGGCAATTGACCAGGGGCCAATCTTCTCCATGGTGGCATTGAAAGCGGCTTGGCCCTTTTGCAAGAGGGACTTGCGCAGCCCTTGCGCCACGACCACCGGAATCACGATGTACAGCCCCACCGAGATCAACAGCGTGGCCCACGGCACGGTGATGCTCGACAGCCCCAGCAAAAACGCCACCAGCGGTGCAAAAGCCACCACCATGATGCTGTCGTTCAGAGCTACCTGCGACAGGGTGAACAGCGGGTCGCCGCCTGTGAGCCGACTCCACACGAAAACCATCGCGGTGCAGGGCGCGGCGGCCAGCAGAATCAGCCCGGCCACGTAGCTGTCAATCTGGTCCGGCGGCAGCCACGGTGCAAACCACTGGCGAATGAACAACCACGCCAGAAACGCCATGGAAAACGGCTTGACCAGCCAGTTCACGAACAACGTGACCCCAATGCCCTTGACGTGTTGGCGAACTTCACCCAGCGCCGAGAAATCCACCTTGAGCAGCATCGGGATGATCATTACCCAGATCAGCAGCCCCACCGGCAGGTTCACCTGCGCGACTTCCATGCGACCAACCGCCTGGAATACAGCGGGAAACCATTGGCCCAGCGCAATGCCGACCACGATGCACAGGAAAACCCACACCGACAGATAGCGCTCAAACACGCTCATCGGCGCGCCAACCGTGCGTTTGGCGGTCACTTCACATTGGGCGCTCATGAGTTATGCCTTGGCCATGTCGCGAGCGGTGCTTTGCAGCATGGTTTTCTCCAGCTTCTCTGCAGGCAGGCTGATCAGCAACTCCAGTCGGCGCTTGAGCGCCAGCAGGGTCAGGCGAAACGCTTCGAGCTTTTGCACGTCGCTGCCGTCCCCCGCCGACGGATCCGGGTAACCCCAGTGCGCGGTGGCGGGTTGGCCGGGCCAGTAGGGGCAGACTTCACCGGCGGCGTTGTCACAGACGGTGATCACCAGGTCCATGTGGGGCGCGTCTGGTTGGCCAAACTCGTCCCAGCTTTTGCTGTGCAGGCCTTCGGTGGATATGCCGGCATTCTGGAGCACCTGCAAACCCAGCGGATTGGGCTGCTGGTTGTTTCGCGGGCTGCTGCCGGCCGAGAAACCCTTGAAACGGCCCCGGCCGATGTGGTTCAGGATGGCTTCGGCGAGGATGCTGCGCGCCGAGTTGTGGGTGCACAGGAACAGAACATTCAACACTTTGTCAGTCATATCAATCTCCAGAGATTCATGTCGGAGCCAGCGGCAACAGCGGGTTTGCATCGCCAAAAAAAGCTGGGGCAGGGCGATTAAGCAGCCTCTGGCAGCACTGCGGTGGGCAGGCAAAGCTCGGCACACTGTTCCGGGTGACCGGCGCAGCACTCGGCAGTCAGGAAGGCAATCAGTTCCTGCATCAGCGCCAGATTGGCGCGAAAGCGCTGGAAGCGGCCTTCCTGCACCACAGACACCAACTGCGCGGCGGCCAGGGCTTTAAGGTGGAACGACAAATTGGTGGGCGGCACAGAGAGCGCGCTGCCAATTTCGCCGGCCACCAGCCCAGGCGGCCCGGCTTTGACCAGCAAGCGGTAAATGTCCAGCCGGACGCCAGACGAGAGCGATTCAAAAACGGTGGTGGCGAGTGATTTGTCCATTATCTAATAATACAACAATCATTGAAGTATTGGATAATCAAAGGACAAAAATCTGGCTTTATAAGACAAATCAGGCTGCAGCCAAATCCAGATAAGCGCTAGAAGCTCTGTTTTAGATAGTAATGATCCAGCCTCAATCGCTTCAAACCGAGTGGAGTCAGCGCCTCTTACCACCAAGCCCGGTCTGGTTCAGTTCACGCTGCCACGCCAAACAGTTTGCCCACGCCCGAGGTGATAGCCATCGCAAGCGCGCCCCAAAAGACCACGCGCACGATGCCCTTGCCGATGCCTGCGCCGCCGGTGTAGGCGGCCAGTCCACCCAAAACCACCAGAAACAGCAGCGAGGTGGCAGCCACCACCGGTGTCAGATAGCGGTAGGGCGTGAGCCAGGCGGTCAGCAGCGGCAGCCCCGCACCGACCACAAACGCCAGCGCCGAGGCCATCGCCGCTTGAAGCGGGTTGGCGTTCACGGTGGCAGAAAAACCCAGTTCTTCGCGCGCGTGGGTGCCCAAAGCGTCCTTGGCGGTCAATTGCTTGGCCACCTCGCGCGCCAGATCACGGTCCAGCCCACGGTGCACATAGATCGCCGTCAGTTCGGCGAGTTCGTGAACGCTGTCGGTGGCAAGTTCGATGCGCTCGCGGGCCAGATCGGCCAGCTCGGTGTCGGCTTGTGAGCTGACCGACACATATTCCCCCGCCGCCATCGACATGGCACCGGCCACCAGGCCTGCCACACCGGCCACCAGCACCGCGCTTTGTGTGGCGCTGGCAGCTGCCACGCCGAGCATCAGGCTGGCGGTGGAGACAATGCCGTCGTTGGCTCCCAGAACGGCGGCGCGCAGCCAGCCAATGTGTTGGGTGCGGTGGTTTTCAAAGTGATGGGCTCGCATGATTTTCAGCGCTTGTGGCTGCCAAAGGCACGATCCCACCACAGCATGGTGACACCGTAGTTGACCACCGGGTCATGGTGGTGGATGGCGTGCTGGCGCTTGAGCTGGTGCAGCCAGGCGTTTTTGGCGTGCCAGTGGTGCACACCGTGGTGGACCACGCCGTAAGCCAGATAACCCGCCGTCACGCCCAGCGCCAGGCCGCTGCCCAGCCAAAGGCCGCCCAGCAGGGTGGCAGGCAGCCAGACCAGCACCGTGATCAATGCCAGACTGGCCCAGGTGGGCGTGGCGATCAGCGCCAGCGGCCTGCGGTGGTGTTCGGCGTGCAGACTCTGAAACGGCTCCAGGCCATGAAAAATATAGCGGTGCATGGCGTATTCGATCAGGCTCCACAGCGCCAGCCCGGTCAGCCCGGCCAGCACGATGGGCCAGCGCAACAGGGGTGGCGCGTAGAGGGTCATCAGCGCGGGTATCAGCAGCACCAGCGCCAGGTAGATCCCGAAGTCCGCATAGTAGGCAAACGACGTGTGTTCGATGGTGATGTTTTTCAAGGGTCGCTCAGGTTTTGGCGGACGCGTCACGGGGATCGGCACGCATCACTGCCACCTCAGGTTATAGGGCAAACCCTGATCAGGCTGTGTGCGCTGGGCCACATAACAGCGTGACAAGCTGCGGCTATATGACATTCAGGCCGCCAGCCCAATGACAACAGGCGCAATCAGCTATCAAAAGAGAAGCGTTTTAGGCTCAGGTGCGGGCTCGGCCGTGACCAGTGGCCTCACGCGCGCGGCACAAAGTCAGTCACCCGGCCACTCTCGTCCAGCGTGACCTGACAGGCCACACTCATCTGCGCACGCAGTCTGGCTCTTGCCCGCTGCACCCGCGACTTGGCGGCGCTCAGGGGCAATCCCTTGGCTTTGGCAAAGTCAGCCTGCGCCATGCCTTGCAGATCGCACAGGGTGATGGCTTCGCGGTCTGGCGCGCTCAGTTCCGACAGCACCCGGGGCAGGCAGCCGGTCAAGACATCCACAGTGTCAATGTCGACGGTGTGCGCGACCAGATCGTCGGGCAGGTCCACCATGTGGTGCGCCACCCGCAGGTGGTCGGCCAGCAGGTTGCGCGCCACTTCAAACAGCCAAGCGCGGGCGTTGGTCAGTTCGCAAAAGCGGTTACCCTGACGCAGCGCCTTCAGGAACAGGTCTTGCAGCAAGTCATCGGCCAGTGCCGCGTTGCGGGTGCGATGGCGCAGCCAGCCGCGCAGCTCGGACGCGTGGGCGGTCCAGGCGGTGGTGAGACAGTTCAAGCGACGGTCAGACGGTTCAGGCGGCGGTGAACCACTTCTCCACCTTGTCGCGGCTGGGCACACCGCCCGCGTGCACCACCTTGCCTTCAATCACCACGCCGGGCGTGCTCATCACGCCGTAGCCCATGATGTCACGCAAGTCCTCGACCTTGCTCAGAGTCACAGCCACGCTCTTGGCCTGAGCCACCTGGTCAATCAGCGCCAGGGTGTTTTTGCAGTTGGCACAGCCGGTGCCGAGTACTTTGATGTCCATGATGTCCTCTTTCAAAAATAATAGCTGCTTACACAATGGATATAAAGGCCAGAGTCCTATTGGGCATACATTATTCCCGCTCCATCTCCAGATAGGTGTGATTCGCCAGCTGGGGAATCCACACGTCGGCATGGATCAGGTGGGCGTAGGGTTTGCCGTCGAAACTTTTCACGGCGGCATCCACATCGACCCCATTGTCCAGCGCGTTTTTCATGTGCGCACGCAGCGCCAGCAACAGGTCGCGAGTCTGTGCCTGGGCGGTGGGCAGGTCGGTGACCTGGCCGTGGCCGGGCACGATGATGGCGGGTTTGAGCGCGTCAATCATGGCGAATGACCCAATCCAGGTTTTGCTGTCGCTGTAAGGTTGCAGGCCCAGGACGCGGTCCACAAACACCAGATCGCCCGTGAACAGCACGTTCTTCTGCGGCAGCCACACCAGCATGTCGCCCGGGGTGTGGCCACCGTGCGCGTGTTGGAGTTCGAGAACCGTGCCGCCCAGCTCCAGCCGCGTGTCGGGTCCGGTGACAAAGCGTGTGGGCAGTGTCGGCACGGTGCCGTCGAGCCGCTCTTTCAGCACCTTCAGGCCGTCCAGTTGCTCTAGCGCGCGGGCTGTCATGTCGGCCTGCGCGTCGATGTGGGCGATGGTCTCAATGCCTTTGGCCGAGAAATAGCCGTTGCCGAACCAGCGGTGGTCCTGCCCGCCGGTGTTGATGACCCATGTGATCGGCTGGCTGGTTACTTGTTTGACCGCCGCCTCGATCTTGGCCGCCACCTGAGACGTGGGGCCGCTGTCGATCAGCACCGCGCCTGCCGGGGTGACGATCAGGCCGATGTTGGCGTTCAGACCCTCGTTGTCATAGGTGCGGCCCTCGGTGTCACCGATGTAGGCGTACACACCGTCTGCCATGGGTTTGAAGACCACCTCGACCCCGAGCGCGGGCAGGGCGAGCAGGCCGGTGACCAGCATGGCAAGTGCAAGGACAAAGCGTTTCGTCACGGTGACTCCAGATATCGGCATGGTGTCGCCAGGCGGTTTGGCATGGCTACAACACGGCATTAAACACATAACCCACCATCAATATACCCGTGGCCACCACGCCCACAAAGGTGGCGATCAGCCGCACTTTGAGCACCTTGCGCAGGATGATCATCTCCGGCAGGGACAAGGCAATCACACTCATCATGAACGCCAGCACGGTGCCCAACGCCGCGCCCTTGGCCAGCAACGCCTGCACGATCGGGATCACGCCAGCCGCGTTGGTGTACATCGGCACCCCGATGATCACCGCCAGCGGTACCGACCACCAGGCCTCTTTGCCCATGAAGCTGGCCATGAAATCTTCTGGCACATAGCCATGAATCAGCGCGCCCACGGCAATACCGCCCAGAATGTAGGGCCACACCTTGCCCACGATTTGCCGCACGGCACCAAAACCGCCGTCGATGCGGTCACCCAGCGTCATGCTGCCTGCCTCAAAGTCAGCCGACATTGTGGGCATGTCGCGCACCCAGTCTTCCAGATGCGCTTCCATCTTCAAGCGGCCAATGATCCAGCCAGCGACGATGGCCACGCTCAGCCCCAGGCCCATGTACAGCAGCGCGACTTTCCAGCCAAACATGCCAAACAGCAGCGTGAGCGCCACCTCGTTGACCATCGGGGCCGAGATCAAAAACGAAAACGTCACCCCCAGCGGCACGCCGGCCTGCACAAACCCAATGAACAGCGGCACCGCCGAGCAACTGCAAAACGGGGTCACGATGCCCAAGCTGGCCGCCATCACATTGGCCACGCCTTCACTGCGCCCGGCCAGCAGCGCGCGGGTGCGCTCGGGCGTGAAGTAACTGTTGATCATGCCCATGACAAACACCACGCCGGTCAGCAGCATCAGCACCTTGGGTGTGTCGTAAAAGAAAAACCGCAAGGCACCGCCCAAGTGGCTGGCGCGGTCCACCGGCAGGGCAGCCACCAGCGCCTCAGACCCAGCGCTGAGCACGTTGTAAAGCAGCAGCCAGGCCGCAGCGGCCAGGATCAAAAACAGCAGAGGCTGGCGCGTGGGCCAGTTTTTCAAGGGAGCAGCGAGGGTGGTCATGTGAGGGAAGACGGCAGATGGTTCCAAAAGACGCACGCTATTGTGAAATATTGTCTTGGCGTTGGCCAGTCTGGTGCCGCCTGCAGCGGTCAATGTTCCAGAAATTACATAAGAAATGTGCCGTTGACCCTTATTTTGATTAGGCTATTAGCTATTAATATTGTAGTTAGCCCCGGTCACGGGCATGTGTGCGGTGTGGTGCAGAATCATTCCAATGACAACTAGAATGAAGCGCATGAACTCACGCACCATCAAAGATCTGTTGTACGACCAGGTGTCGCGCATTGGCAAGGCGCTGTCCAGTCCCAAACGGCTGGAACTGCTGGAGATGCTGGCGCAGTGCGAAAAAAGCGTCGAAACCCTCACCGCCGAGCTGTCCATCGACATCAAACTCACCAGCGCCCACCTCAAAGCCCTGCGCGACGCGAATTTGGTGCAAACCCGCCGCGAAGGCAAATACGTGTTCTACAGCCTCACCGGCCCGGATGTGGCGCAGCTCGGCGTGGCCCTGCGTGCTGTCGCGGAGGAACATCTGGTCGAGATGCGCCTGGCCTTGCAGCAACGGGTGGCTGACCCCGCCCATTTGGTGCAGACCAGCCGGGCCGACATGCTGGCGCAGGCGCGCGGCTACCACGCCCAAAAATCCACCGACGGTGTCGGCGAATGGCTGGCGGCGGGTTTGCCGGTGGAGCGTTGACTTGATGAACCCGCTGCACCGCGCCGCCTTGCCCGCCCTGGGCGCAGCGTTTCTGTTCGGGGCCAGCACACCGTTTGCCAAGCAGTTGATGGGCAGCGGGGTGACCTCTTCACCGTTTTTGCTGGCCGGGTTGTTGTATCTGGGCAGCGGCCTGGGGTTGACGCTGCTGCGGTTGCTGCGTGACAAGGGCTGGGTATCCCCCGGCCTGCCGCGCCAGGAATGGCCGTGGCTGCTGGGCGCGATTGTTTTTGGCGGCGTGCTCGGGCCGCTGCTGCTGATGGTCGGGTTGGCGCACACCACCGCCGCCACTGCGTCGCTGTTGCTCAACCTGGAATCGGTGTTGACGGCGGTGCTGGCCTGGCTGGTGTTTCGCGAGGGCACCGACCGGCGCATTGTGCTGGGCATGGGGCTGATCGTGGCGGGCGGCGCGGTGCTGGCCTGGCCCCGGGGCGAAGTGACGGCAGACCTGATTGGCCCGCTGGCATTGGCCGGGGCCTGCCTGGCCTGGGCGGTGGACAACAACCTCACGCGCAAGGTGTCGGCCACCGATGCGTTGTTCATCGCCGGCAGCAAGGGCCTGGTGGCAGGTTGTGTCAACACCGGCCTGGGTTTGGAGCTGGGCGCGGCCTGGCCAGCCACCGGGCTGGTCGCCAGCGCTTTGGTGATTGGTTTTCTGGGCTACGGCCTGAGTCTGGTGCTGTTTGTGCTGGCCTTGCGCGGCCTGGGCACGGCGCGCACCGGGGCGTATTTTTCGACCGCGCCGTTTGTCGGGGCGGCGCTGGCAATTGTTCTGTTTGGTGAACCTGTCAGCCCGGTTTTCTGGCTGGCGGCGGCGCTGATGGCGGCCGGGGTCTGGCTGCACCTGACGGAACACCACGTGCACACCCACCAGCACACCGCGCTGAACCATGCCCACCCGCACCGCCACGATGCCCACCACCAGCACAGCCACCCGGCCGGTTGGGACGGTGTGGAGCCCCATACGCATGCGCACCAGCATGAGCCGCTGGCCCACAGCCACGCGCACTTTCCCGATATTCACCACCGGCACTCACATTAAAAACAATAGCTGCCAGCCCTTATTAGACGGGGGTTACTGGCTCAAAACACAGTCATGATTTGCCTGACCGGCACACCGCCCTGGTACAACCGCAACTCGCCCGGTGCAAACGCGGTCCAACTGGCCGCATCACCCAGCGGCTCGGTGGACACCACCACCGAAGGGTTGGCTGCATTGGCTGACTCGCGGTAGTGCAGGCGGTCATGGCCGTAGGCGATCAGCAACTGGCCGTCGGAGAGCAAAAAGTTGAACTTGCCGCGCGCGGCAATCTGCGCGCTGATCTGGCTCAAAATGCCCAGCCAGTCGTCCTCGGCCTCTGCCGCGCGGTAGTGGCCCGCCAGGTGGCTCAGCAGGTGGCAAAAGGCGAATTCAGAGTCGGTTTGCCCGTCCGGGCGGCACATGGCGTTGCACAGCGCGGCCTCGGCGGCGGCCACTTCGGGCACCATGCCGTTGTGGGCGAAGGCCCATTGCCGCTCGCAGCAGCCGTGGATGAACGGGTGCGTGTTGCCCAGCGTGTTCACCGGCGGCAGGTTCGCTTTACGCACATGCGCCACGATCAGGTCCGACTGGACGGTGTGGATCAGGCGTTCAAACCGGGCGCTGTGGCTGCCGGGAAACGGCTCTTTTTCAAGCTGCCATGCCTCACGCTCGCGCCAGACCATGCCCCAACCGTCGGGGTTGTCGGCCAGCGCGCCGCCGTGCGTGCGGAACTCGGCCAGCGGCAAGGCGCTGGCGGCAAGCGGGTGTTTTGACGAGAAACCAAACAGTTCACACATGCTTGTTTATAACGCCAGTACTGCCAAACAGACATCGACGACCACCGTAGCCAGGTATTTCGCTACAGTCATCATAGCTACAAGCCCTTTTGATGTATGGGCTGGATGCCAACAAGGCATATAACAATCCGGCACAATGGGGCATGAACCAAATGGGTCCAGCATGAGTTATTCCGTTTTGTTTGTCTGCATGGGCAACATCTGCCGCAGCCCCACGGCGGACGGCGTGTTTCGCCAGAGGGTCATCGACCACAACCTGAGCCACGCGGTGCGGGTGGATTCGGCAGGCACCCACAACTACCACCCTGGCAGCCCGCCCGATGCACGCTCGCAGGCCGCTGCCGCCCGGCGGGGTTATGACCTGTCAGGCTTGCGCGCCCGCCAGATTGTTCGGGCCGACTACGCTGCGTTCGACCTGATTCTGGCCATGGACTGGGACAACCTGGCGCTGCTGCAGGACGACTGCCCGCCTGAGCACCAGCACAAGCTGCGCCGCCTGACCGAGTTTTGCCAGACCTCCACCAGCCCGGTCGTGCCCGACCCGTATTACGGCGGCGCGCGCGGTTTTGAGCAGGTGCTGGACTTGGTGGAGGATGCGTGCGAGGGTCTCGTCAGTCACGTGCAACAGCGCCTGATGGGGCGGTAAGCCTTATAGTGTTGTGATCACGACACCCAAACGCTGCGCCCGCCATGCACCAAGCCCCACTGTCTTTTGACCTGGCCATGCTGCTCGACAACCTGGCCGCCGGGGTGATCGTGCATGCCATGGACACCCGCATTCTGTACGCCAACCCGCGCGCCTTGCAGTTGCTGCATATGACCTGGGATCAGGCCGTTGGCCGCCAGGATCTCGCGCCTGACTGGCATCTGCTCGACGAGTTCGGCGGCGTGCTGGCGCCCGCGCAGTACCCGGTCAACCGTGTGATCCAGAGTGGTCAGCCCTTGACCGAACTGGTGATTGGCGCGCGTTGCGCTGAAGACCCTGCGCCCACCTGGGTGGTGCTCAACGCCTTCATCGACAAATCGCAACAGCCACAGCGGGTGGTGGTCACCTTCAGCGACATCTCGCAATACCGTCGGCTGCAGTTTCGTGACATTGTGGACCGGGCATTTGATGCCGTGATGGTCTGCGAGGCCAAGCACCTGGATGCGCCTGACGGCCCGCGCATCGTCTATGTCAACGATGCGTTTTGCCAACTCAGCGGCTACAGCCGCGAGGAAGTACTGGGCAAGACACCGCGCATCATGCAAGGCCCGCAATCCGAGCGGGCCAGCCGCGATCGCATCCGCGCGGCACTGCAGGCGCAGCAACCAGTGCGCGAAACCCTGCTGAACTATGACAAACACGGCACACCCTATTGGGTGGATGTCTCCATCTTTGCGCTGCGCGAGCACGGTGACCAAGTCACCCACTTTGCCGCGTTCGAGCGCGATGTCACAGAAGCCAAACGCACTGAACTGGCCCAGCGTGATGCCGCCCAGCTCGACCCGCTCACCGGCCTGCTGAACCGGCGTGGTTTTGCGGACGTGTCGGCTGGCGTCTTGCAGGGTCTGCGCGCCAGTCGCCAGGGCTGTGCGGTGGTCGCCATCGACCTGGATTTTTTCAAGAGTGTCAACGACCGCTTTGGCCACGCGGCGGGCGACCAGGTGTTGCGCGAATTCGGCGTGCTGATGAAACAGGTGGCCCGCAAGGACGACCTGTGCGCGCGTTTTGGCGGTGAAGAGTTTGTGATGCTGCTGCCCGGCGCGGGCCGCGACCAGGCCATGGAAGTCGCCGAACGCCTGCGCGTGCGCGCCGCCCAGGTGCGTGTGGCGGCTGGCGCAGAGTGGGTCAGCTTCACGCTCAGCGCGGGCGTGGCCGCCGACGATATTGCCGATCACCTGGACAAAACCTTGATGGATGCCGACGCCGCCCTCTACCGCGCCAAGGCCGCCGGGCGCAACCGGGTGGAGCATGGATAAGGGTAAAACGGACTAAAACCCTTTGGGAGATTGGGCTAAAAGCTACTAAATATATAGCAATCTGACTTTTATCTCGATGGACGGTTGACCTGCCAGCAAGCCCGCAACTGAATGAGTGTGATCAACGAATTTGATGGCCTGCTGGTCAAGCTCCGTGATGGTTGTGGCGGCGAAGATGCAAAGCAAAACGGCACCGAGATGACTACAGGTGCCGTTTTGACATTCGGTGCTGGATGTTGATCAGAATGGCTC
>CAIVHU010000101.1 GCA_903905735.1 uncultured beta proteobacterium | reverse complement strand
GCAACGAAGATTTGGCCCCAAGGCCGCCAGAACTCCAGAAATCAGCCAAAAACTGCTGAGAAAGACCGAATGGGGGAAATCTTCGTTGTGGGAAACAACCGATCCCCCATTGGGGATGCGGGGTTTTCGGTCAGGCACTAGGTAATCAAGCATGGCACTGCAAACCCCGATCGAATATGACCAGGCATCACCTGTCGTCAGAGCCGTCTATGACGACATCATGGCCACCCGCAAGACCGACTGGGTGAACAATTTCTGGAAAGTCCTGGCGCATCACCCCGAGACGTTGCAACGCATCTGGAGCAACGTCAAACAGGTGATGAGCAACGGCACGCTGGATCCGCTCACCAAGGAACTCATCTACGTGGCCGTGAGCATCACCAACAATTGTGGCTACTGCATTGCCTCCCACACCGCTGGTGCCAAAGCCAAGGGCATGACAGATGAGCAACTCGGTGAAGTGCTTGCCGTCATTGGTTTGGCCAACGAGACCAATCGCCTGGCCATTGGTTACGGGGTGCCGATTGATGAGCGGTATCTGCCTAGCTGATTCAACCCGAGACCACAACCTTTACTCAATTGAGTTGTCGGCCCGGCGTTTTCAATGCCTCCATCAGGGCATCGGGTTGGCCGCCGCTGGCGAGATGGTTTTTGTACCAGACCGTCAAAATCGTCGTTACCACCGGGCCAGGGTTTTGACAGACTTTCTCAAAATCCAGACCGTTGATGGTGCAAATCAGCTTGACGAGGTCCATGTCTAAATCGATGGCATCGTCGTCGCAGCGCCGGACTTTGAGATCAGCGAACGAATAGCCTTCTGGCAGTTTGAGGGTCAGCAGTGAATCGGTGGGCATGGAAAACCTGAATACTTCACAAGATGATACGTGCCGCGATCGCGGTAAGGCCAAGCCAGTATCAGTTTCAAAGACCCCGCTGCCAAACTGGGCGTAGTCTGGCAGACTGTGGATCGTTGATCGCGGCTCTCACCTGCCTCAATAGCCGATCCTTCTCGGCGCCCAGAACCCCCTTGAGGATCAGCCAGTTGGATGCATGATCGCTCCGAAACACCGTGCGCTTGAGTTCCAGGGCTTGCAGGAACTGCTCCATCTCGACAAACAACTGGTGCTGGGTGAGTGGCTCCCACTGTGCAAAGCCATGTCGAAACCGTTCTTCACCCCGCGGGAAACTCACCACCAGGGTGGCCAGAAACTCTGGCTGGGTCAGATTGATCAGGCGGGCCGAGTTTTCTGCATGCTGTTTTGAAAGCCACGGTCCGCCCAGGCCATTGAGCAGCATCACCGAGCGAGTGATTCCGGCGGCACCCAACTTGTCCAGCGCATCACGGGTGGATTCGAAAGTTTCACCCTTGCTGACCTTCTGCAACACCTCATCGTCACCCGACTCTGCCCCCACATAGACCAGCGACAGGCCAGCCTCGCGCAGCTCCGTGAGTTCCTGAGCCGATTTATGGCGCAAGTTGCGTGGCAGGCAATAGCATGAAATTCGCCGGACCATGGGCAGGTGATCTTTGACGGCCGCCAGCACGGTCATCAGTCTGCGCGTGGACAGCGCCAGCGCATCACCATCGCCCAAAAAGACCCGCTGCACCTGCGTTGCAAACTGTTCACCGCATTGGCGGATGGTCGAATCGCCGCCAGGTGATTCCGCCCTAGCTCATCGGCAAGATTGCTCCGACCAGGCTGGAGAGCATCAACTTACGCGGTGTGTTTCGCTTCCCTGTTGACCGTTACGCCAATCAAATCATGCCCTCGCAGGGAGCACCGATAACTGGCACCAATGGATGAAACCGATCACGATTTGACGCCACGAATCAGCGGCTTTGAAAGTGAACAGGAAACCCAATGAAATCAACGCTCTTCCAACTCCACCCCCGCGCCAGTGCTGGGTTTGCGAACCGTCACTTATTGCACTGAAAACGAGGGGACCCCAAAACACCCACTACGTGGACAAAACCGTGGACTATGAGGCATTGATGGTGGCACTCAACGTGCCGCGCTGGCTACAGATGCTGGTCAAACATGGGTTCGTTCCAGCACCCGCCTGATCTGATCTGCAATTAGCT